>JAFYBB010000038.1 GCA_017540445.1 Clostridia bacterium
ACTGCTGGCAGCTGCACTACGCCCAGGAGCACTTCGGCGATCCCAACCACATCAAGCTGGAGTTCGTGTCCTTCGCCCGCTGGACCGAGGGCGACCTGCTGACCACCGCGCTGGCCGGCGGCACCGCGCCCGACATCTGCGTGACCTATAACGGCGGTCTGGTGCAGCAGTGCATCGACGACGAGGGCATCTGGCAGCTGGACGACCTGGTGAATGAATACGGCGCCAACCTGAAGGCCTTCCTGGGCGACGAGCTGCTGCCCTACGGCCAGAGCGATCACGACGGCGACGGCACCCCCGAGCAGTGGTACATCCCCGCCCGCCGCATCTCCCGCGCCAACGTGGGCAACTTCATCCGCGAGGACTGGCTGAAGGCCCTGAACATGGAAAAGCCCACCACCATCGACGAGTTCACCGCCTACCTGCGCGCGGCCAAGGAGGCCCAGCTGGCCGGTGAGAACACCGTGCCCTTCTCCTTCGGCATCTATGCGCCCGACCCGCTGTTCAACGTGCGCCGCTTCACCGACGCGTGGGTGGACTTCAGCCAGGTTTCCGAGGAAGACTGGTTCGCCAACGCCCGCACGCCCGAGATGCTGCCCGGCGCGAAGGAGGGCTTCCGCTGGCTGAACACGCTGTATCACGAGGGCCTGATCCCCGAGACCTTCGCCCTGACCGACAACGACGAGGCCAACGACACCGCGCTGATCATGGGCTACAACGGCTTCTTCTCCCAGCAGCCCGACCAGCCCTGGCGCACCGACAAGAACTACGAGATCGAGATGGAAAAGAACGTGGAGGGCGCGCACTGGGTCACCGTGAACCCCTTCCAGAACGACAGCCTGGGCGGCAAGCACCTGCATGACATCTATGCGCCCGCCGGCCTGAGCATCATCATTCCGAAGACCACCAGCGAGGAAGTCGCCGTGGCCGCCATGAAGTACCTCGACTGGATGGCTGTTCCGGAGAACATGTTCGCGATGCAGAACGGCCTCGAGGGCGTCAACTACGAGGGCCTGAACGAGGAAGGCATCCCCTATGGCGTGAAGAGCGCCGACGACGTGCCGGACGAGAACAAGATGCACGCCGGCGACATCTGCTTCATCTCCAACGGCCTGTGCTATGGCGACGACGACAAGAACGCCGCCGCGCTGGCGCTGCCCTTCAAGGGCTATGAAGAGGACGTGAAGGCCTCCTACGCCGACTCCCTGAGCGACGCCTGGACGCAGATCAGCTTCCCGGTGGCCATTCAGGCCGAGACCGACTACGGCGCCACCGTCAAGAGCAAGCAGGGCGAGTTCCTGGCCGCCGTGGTGGCCTGCGACGCCGATGCCTTCGACGAGACCTACGACCAGTACATCCAGGAGACCCTGGATTCCGGCGCTGCCGAGATGATCGAGGAGTTCCGCGCCGCCTATCAGGCCGGCAACTTCCGCGGCGTGTATCCCGGCAACCTGTAATATCTGCAAGAGGGTTCAAAAAGCGGTCCTGCCGAAAGGCAGGACCGGCTTTTTGGAGGGAGACCATGATCATCAACACCGGACAGCGCACGGACATTCCCGCCTTCTATTCCGAGTGGTTCGAGAACCGGCTGAGGGCGGGCTTCGTACTGGTGCGCAATCCCTACGACCCCAAATCGGTCACCCGGTACAGCCTGTCGCCGGACGTGGTAGACCTGATCGGCTTCTGCACCAAGAATCCCGCGCCGATGCTGCCGCGAATGGGGCTGCTGAAGCCCTACGGCCAGTTCTGGTACGTCACCGTCACGCCCTACGGCCCGGAGATCGAGCCCGGGGTGCCGGACAAGCGGCGGGTGCTGGAGGACTTCCGGCGGCTGTCGGACGTCGTGGGCCCGGACTGCGTGGGCTGGCGGTACGACCCGATATTCGTCAGCGACGCCTACCCGGTGGAGCGCCACCTGCGGGCCTTCGAGGCCATGGCGCGGGCGCTGGCGGGCTATACCCATGATGCCGTGATCAGCTTCATCGACCTGTACGCAAAGACGCGGCGCAACTTTCCCGAGGCCCGGGCGGTGGGCCGGGAGGACCGGCTGGCGTTGGGCAGGGCGTTCGTCGACATCGCGCGGCAGTGCGGCATGACCCTTCGCCCCTGCGCGGAGGGGGACGAGCTGGCTCCGTTTGGCGCGGACTGCGGCGGCTGCATGACCCTGGCCATGTATGAAAAAGCCCTGGGCTGCCGCCTGAAGGCCCCCGCGTGGACGCCCGCGCGGAAGGCGTGCGCCTGCTACCTGGGCGGCGACATCGGCGCGTACAACACCTGCGGCCACCTGTGTCGCTATTGCTACGCGAATGATGATGCGAAGACCGTGACAGAGAATATGGCGCGGCACGACCCCGCGTCACCGCTGCTGGTCGGCCATCTGCTGCCGGACGACCGGGTGCGCGACGCCAAACAAAGGAGCTGGCGCGACGGCCAGCTCAGCATGTTTTGAAAACGGAGGCGCAAGGTATGAACAGACAGACGATCTACCTGGCGGGCGGGTGCTTCTGGGGCATGCAGAAGTACTTCGACCAGTTTGACGGCGTGGTCCGCACCGAGGTGGGCTATGCCAACGGGCCGGACGCGGCGCCCAGCTATCAGGACGTGTGCGCCGACAGCGGCCACGCTGAGACGCTGCGGGTGGACTACGACCCCGGCGTGATCTCGCTGACCGGGCTGCTGGAGCGCTACTTCAGGGTCATCGACCCGCTGTCGGTGAACCGG
The DNA here is from genome assembly GCA_017540445.1 of Clostridia bacterium. Classification (GTDB taxonomy): domain Bacteria; phylum Bacillota; class Clostridia; order Christensenellales; family Aristaeellaceae; genus UBA2862. The sequence continues at coordinate 2,722 of JAFYBB010000038.1, forward strand.
CAGGGGCACGATGAGGGCATACAGTACCGCACCGGCATCTACTATACCGATCCGGGGCAGCTGCCGGAGATCGAGGCGGTGTACGCGGCCCAGGAGGCGAAGTATGGCGCGAAGCTGGCGGTGGAGCTGATGCCGCTTCAGAACTTCTTCAGCGCCGAGGAATACCATCAGAAATACCTGGACAGGAACCCGGGAGGCTACTGCCACATACCCAGGTCCATGTTCGGCGCGGGGCATTGACACAGAAAGGGCGGTCCTTCCGGCAGGAAAAGTTGTCAGAAGGACCGTCCCGGTGACAGGTTTTGGCGGGAAAAAGTTGTCAAGAGGACCGTCCCGGTGACAAGAAAAGTTGTCAAAAGGACCGTCCCGGTGACAGGATCAGTGTCCGAGCTCGCGCGACTGGTAGTCCATCTCGATATTCGCCTTCCATTCGCGGCCCAGCGGGGCGCTGGCGCGCACCTGGCAGACGGCGGCGCTGACCTCGGCGTAGTTCAGGGCCTGGCCCACGGGATCGCTGTGGAAGGTGACGGCCCGATCCTCGCCGATGCCGAAGTGGGCGGCGGTTTCCACCGCGTCGATGTTCGCGCCGAGGAACAGGAATTCCCAGCCGTACTTCTGCTTCTGCCGCTCGACCATGGCCTTCACCGCGTCGCTGGTGTAGCGGTGGCTGGCGTTCTCCATGCCGTCGGTGGTGATCACGAAGATCGTGTGCTCCGGCCGGTCCTCCTCCCGGATGTACTTGTGCACGTTGCCGATGTGGTGGATCGCGCCGCCGATGGCGTCGATCAGCGCGGTGCAGCCGCCCACGCGGTACTGCTTGTCGGTCATCGGCGCGACCTGCTTCACGTCCACGCGGTCGTGGATGACCGTGCTCTCGTTCGAGAAAAGCACCGTGGAGACCAGCGCCTCGCCCTCGGCGGCCTTCTGGCGCTCGATCATGGCGTTGAAGCCGCCGATGGTGTCGCGCTCCAGGCCCGCCATCGAGCCGCTCTTGTCCAGTATGAACACCATTTCCGTCAGATTCTTCTTCATGAAGATCCCTCCCTCGTGTTTGATGGCTCCATTATACCGGCGCGGGGCGGGGAATGGGTCGCCTGGCAGGCGACATTTTTTAGCATTGCAACGTTGGCATGGATGTGTTATAATGAACCGGCAACGCGACCGGAGGCAATGTGCATGACGCTGAATCAACAGAAATGGGCGCGGTCCAGGGACGAGCTGGTGGCCGAGGTGACGGCGCTGGGGTTTTCCGCGGAGCTGGCCGAGCTGATGGCCCGGCAGCTGAAGAGCCCGAAGGCCATCGACCGGATGGCGTCGTACGTCCGCCAGGCGAAGCCGCGCAGCGAGGAGATGCTGGTGGATGAGATGCTGGCCATCTGCGCCGAGATCGAGGCGTGGCGGGAGCGCAAGGAGAGCCAGGAGGCGCAGGCGCGCTACAGCGCGCGGCTGTACTGGCAGAGACAGGAACCGGACGAGGAGGATGAAGCATGAAGCAGTTCATTCCACGGGAAAAGCTGGGCAAGAAGGCCCGGAAGCAGCTGGACGGCGAGCGGCGCGCCACCTGGGCGCTTTCGCCGGTGACGAAGAAGGTCGAGAGCAGGAAGCTGTACAACCGCAAAAGGAAATCCCATGACCGCTATGAAGATTACGGCATGGGATTTTGTTATTGACGGGGCGCTACCGGCAGAAGGCCGCCACGCGGGACAGGAAGTCCGGCGCCTCCTCGTACAGGCCGTGGCTGAGTTCCTCGTACATGTACAGCGCGCTGCCCGGTATGGCCGCCGCCAGCTCCCGCGACGCCGCGCCGGTGGCGATGCCGTCCTTGCCGCCGCCGATCACCAGCGTCGGGCAGGCGATGCGGCCCAGCATGGCGCTGGCGTCGTGGTTCACGCAGGCCGTGGCCTGTAGGATGAATCGCTCGAAGGACTTCGGCTTGCCGAGATTGCCCAGCAGGCGGTAGGTGCGCCGGGCCTTGCGCAGCCGCTCTTCGGAATAGGACCGCTCCGCCGTGTCCAGCATGATGCCGGCGTAGTCGCCCCGCCGGGCCATGTCCAGCCA
>JAFYBB010000039.1 GCA_017540445.1 Clostridia bacterium
CCAGCCGGTCGACGCGGTACAGAAGCTCCGCGAAGGCCGCGCCGCCGCCCCGGTAGGAGTTGACGTTCTGGCCCAGCAGCATGATCTCCTGCGCGCCCTCGTCCCGCAGCCTGCGGCACTCCTCCAGCACGGCCTCGGGCTTCCGGGAGCGCTCCCGGCCCCGCACGTAGGGCACAATGCAGTAGGTGCAGAAGTTGTCGCAGCCGTACATGATGTTCACAAAGGCGTTGAACCGGTTGCGCCGGGCCTCGGGCATGCCCTCGACCACCTCGCCGTCGATGTCCATGACCTCGACGACGGGCCGGCGCTCGGTGAGCACGCGGTAGATGTACTCCGGCAGCTTGTACAGGTTGTGGGTGCCGTAGATCAGGTCGATGAACGGGTACTTCGCCTTCATCATGGCGGCCATGCCCTTCTCCTGGGTCATGCAGCCGCCCACGCAGATCATCAGCTCGGGATTGTCCTTCTTCAGCTCCTTCAGCCATATGACGTTGCCCAGCGCCTTGTTTTCGGCGTTCTCGCGGACGCAGCAGGTGTTGTAGAGGATCAGGTCCGCCCGCTCGCGCACAGGCTCCGGGCGCATGCCCATGGCCTGCAGCATGCCGGCGACGGACTCGGAATCCCGCTCGTTCATCTGGCAGCCCATTGACACGATGTGGTAGCGCCGCGGCCTGTCGGACATCTCACGGACGCTCTGCATGAACGCCTGCTGGCGCTCCATCTCCTGCACGGAGACAATCGGACTGTCCTTCATTCACGTTCTCCTTGTTCATGTGCATTGCCGTCGTCGGGCGCGAGGCGGTATTCCCCCGCCTCCAGGCCCTCCTTTGCGATCAGGCGGACCGGCCCGCCCGGCGGCATGCCGATTTTGCGAATCCAGCCGCACACCCCGGGCGCGGCCTCGACGACCAGCGGCGTGCTGTCGCCTAAGCGCCTGCGCCGCCATATGCCGCGCAGGACGCGCCGGGCGGCGGCCTCGTGGGAGAGCACCGCGCCGCTGCCCGAGCAGTGGGGGCAGCCGCGGGTCAGCTGGGCCCTCAGGCTCTGCCGCGCCCGCTTGCGGGTCAGCTCCACAAGCCCCAGGGGCGTGATGTCCACCACGGTGGTGCGGTCGCGGTCCCGCGCGGCGATTTCGCGCATCAGCTCGATGAGCGCTTGCCGGTCCGCCTCGCGCTTCATGTTGATGAAGTCCACCACGATCATGCCGCCGATGTCCCGAAGGCGCAGCTGGCGCATGACCTCCGCCGCGGCCTCGCGGTTGGTCTTAACGATGGTGTCCTCCGCGCAGCGCCCGCCGGCGTTCTTGCCCGTGTTCACGTCCACGGCGGTCAGCGCCTCGGCCTCGTCGATCACCAGGAACCCGCCGCTCTTGAGCCACACGCGGCGCTCCAGCGCCTGCTCGGCCTGTGTATCGACCCGGTACAGGTCAAAAAGCGGAACATCACCCTCGTGAAGGCGGACGCGATCGGCCAGGCCTGGCGCGAGCCGCAGGGCGCACGCGCGCAGCCTTTCATAGCTGCCCTCGTCGTCGGCCCAGACGGCCTGAACGTCGCCGTCCAGCATGTCCCGCACGGCGATCAGGGAAAGGTCGTTCTCGTCGCGCAGCAGCTTCGGCGCGATCAGATGGGCTGCCTGCTGCCGCAGCGCTTCATACCCTGTAAGCAGGTCCCGGTATTCCGCCTTAATGGCCTCATATCCGGCTTCCTGCGACGCGGTGCGCAATATCAGGCCCGCGCCGAAGGCATCCAGCAGCCGCTGGCCCCAGGCCCGAAGCCGCGCCCGCGCGTCCTCGCCTTCGATCTTCCGGGAAACGCCCACGTACCGGACGCCCGGCAGCAGCACCATCAGACGGCCTGGGAGCGTCAGGTGGCAGGAGAGCCGCGGCCCCTTCCCGCCGGTCTGGGACTTGACGACCTGAACGAGCACGTCCTGCCCGGGCCGGGCCAGATCGCCGATCTTGCGGTTCCCCAGCGCCTTGCACAGCTGCGCGTCCCCCTGGGCGTACAGCCGGATGTCGCCCGCGGACAGAAAGCCCTTCTTCTCAAGGCCGATGTCCACGAACGCGGCGTTCATGCCGGGCAGCAAATTCTCCACCCGGCCCAGGTAGATGTTGCCGGTCAGGTCCTCGGAATCCGGGCGGCGGTGATACAGCGCGCACAGCGCGCCGTCCTCGATCAGCGCCAGGCGCTCCTGGTCCATCACCCGCTCCAAAAGCAATGTCTTATCCATGGCCGTCACAGCTCCATGACGGGCCGGAGCTGGCCCTCGGCGTCCTCGCCCAACAGCGATACGCGGTGGATGCGCGCCTGGGGCGGGTCGACGCCCGCGAGACCTGAGAGTATGTTGATCAGCTGGTCGGGCTTCATCGACTCCCGCTCGGTGAGCATCAGCCGCGCCGTGAAGCCGTCCTCCAATGGCGAAAGGCCCACGACCATGGCCCGGGCGTCGATGGCCTTCTCGCCGGACTTGGTCTTCTTCAAGGCCTCGAAGCGCTCCAGCGCCATGAACGCCGGGATGCGCTCAATCACCCGGGGCGCGGCCTCGCCGGTCAGCGTCACCCGGTAGTCCGCCATGCGGACCAGGGCCATCGGCGCGGCGTGGCGGTCGTCCACCATGCGCGCCTCGTAGACCGGCAGGTCCTCCGGCAGCGCGGCGCGCACCGCGTCCTCGGTGCGCTTGCGGCCCATCGGCGCGCTCAGCTTGATGTCGATGACCTCGTATTCGCTGGTCCAGCCCAGGGCCAGCGCCGAGCCGAAGGACATGATCGGGTGCGGGTTGAAGCCCTGGGAATAGGCGATGGGCAGGCCGGTCCGGTTCACGGCGCGCTGGAAGAACCGCTGCAGGTCCAGGTGGGATATGAAGCGCAGCCTGGGCTGCTTGCCAAAGCGTATCAGTGCCCTCATCGTTCATCTCCTTCCTCAGCGGCCTTCGCACGCGCCGGGGTAGCGCTTCATGCCGCAGCCGGTGCAGCCCTTCCGGCAGTCCGGCGTACACTCCGCCCGCTTGGCCTTCTCCCACTCTTTGAGCAGATAGGCCTTCGTGACGCCGCAGTCCAGGTGGTCCCAGGGGAAGACCTCGTCCTCGGGCCGGGGCCGGGTGGCGTAGAAATCCGGGTCGACGCCGCTCTCTTCAAAGGCCTTCAGCCACAGGTCGTAGCGGAATTGGTCGCTCCAGCCGTCGAAGCGGCAGCCCATTTGCCAGGCCCGCTCCATGGCGTCCGCGAGCCGCCGGTCGCCGCGGGCGAACACGGCCTCGATGTAGCTGACGTCCGGCGCGTGGTACTTGAAATCCACGCCCTTCAGCTGGCTGAGCGCGCGGCGGAGCAGCTGCTGGCGGTGGACGACGGTGTCAAAGTCCAGCTGGGGGGCCCACTGGAAGGGCGTGTCGTTCTTCGGCACGAACACCGAGGCGCTCACCGTGATGCGAAGCCCCGGGGCCCGGCGCTCCTTGGGGATCGAGAAGTAGCAGCGGCGCACCTTTCCGGCCAGGTCGGCGATGCCCAGCACGTCCTCGTCGGTCTCGGTGGGCAGCCCGATCATGAAGTACAGCTTCACCGCGGACCAGCCCTGGTCAAAGGCGTCGGTGACCGAGCGCATCAGGTCCGCCTCGGTGACGCCCTTGTTGATCACGTCCCTGAGGCGCTGCGTGCCGGCCTCCGGGGCCAGGGTCAGCGCGGTCTTGCGGACCTTCTGGGTCTCCTTCAGCGTGTCGGTGAGCACCGTGTCGATGCGCTGGGACGGCAGCGATATCTTGACCCGCTTGGCGGCGAAGCGCTCCACCATCTGATGGGCCAGCTCCGGCAGGCAGCTGTAGTCGCCGCTGGACAAGCTCATCAGCGAGATCTCGTCATAGCCGGTGGAGGACACGAGGCTCTCCGCCAGCTGCATGAGCCGCGGTATGCCGCGCTCGCGGATGGGCCGGTAGATCATGCCCGCCTGGCAGAACCGGCAGCCGCGGGTGCAGCCGCGGAAGATCTCCAGCATGATGCGGTTGTGCACGATCTCGCCGTAGGGCACGATCAGCTTCTCGGGGTAGACCGCGCCGTCCAGGTCCGCCACCATGGCCTTTCTGACGACCTCGGGCGCGCCGCTGCCGGGCTTCGGCGTCACGGCCTTCACGGTGCCGTCTTCGTTGTAGGTGACGTCGTACAGCGACGGCACGTAGATGCCGGGGATCTGCGCGGCCATGCGCAGGTACGCCTCCCGCGGCAGGCCGCTGGCCTTCCACTTTCGGTACACCTCGATGGTCCGAATCGTCTCCTCCTCGCCGTCGCCCAGGGCGATCAGGTCCACAAACGGCGTAAGCGGCTCCGGGTTGAACGCGCAGGGGCCGCCGCAGATCACGAACGGGCCGTCCGCGCGGTCCTCCCTGCGAAGCGGTATTCCCGCCAGGTCGAGCGCCTCCAGTATGTTGGTGAAGCTCATCTCGTACTGCAGCGTGATGCCCAGCAGGTCGAATTGACCCACCGGCGTTCTGGATTCCAGCGAGAACAGCTCTATGCCGTCCCGGCGCATCAGGTCCGCCATGTCCACCCACGGCGAAAACACCCGCTCGCACCAGGCGTAGGGCAGCGCGTTGATGGCGTGGTACAGTATCTTCATGCCCAGGTGGGACATGCCCACCTCATAGGTATCCGGGAATAAAAAGGCGTAGCGCACGTCCACGCCGTCCGGGTCCTTCATGACGGCGTTGTACTCGCCGCCCATGTACCGGACGGGCTTCTGCACGGACATCAACAGGTTTTCGATGCGCTCGGAAAGGGACAACAATGATTCCTCCTGCCATATCTGTCAATCCACTCCATACTCTACCACGAAAACCGGTTTTCTTCAACGGCGAAATGTTAAGGATGACGGGAATTCACACCCGCGGCGCATATATCTTTAACTGTAGGGCGCTTGACGCGCCGGAATAAACCGCCTATCATGGAAAAGCAGGATGGGAGATGAATATTTATGCAAAAGAAGCCTTTCGTCAGCTATGAGAAGCTGAAGGAAATCACCGCGCAGTACCCCACCCCGTTTCACCTGTACGACGAAGCGGGCATACGACGCACCGCCCGCGAGGTCTCGGAGGCTTTCTCGTGGAACGAGGGCTTCAGGGAATACTTCGCCGTCAAGGCCTGTCCGAACCCCTTTATACTCCGTCTGTTGAAGGAGGAGGGCTGCGGGCTGGACTGCGCGTCGCTGACGGAGCTGAAGCTGGCGGAGGCCCTGGGCTTCTCCGGGGACGACATCATGTTCTCGTCCAACGAGACGCCCGCCGAGGAATACGAATACGCGCGCAAGCTGAACGCCATCATCAACCTGGACGACATCACCCACATCGACTTCCTCGCCGCCCACGGCGGCCTGCCGGAGCGCATCTGCCTGCGCTACAACCCCGGCGGAGAGCTTTTGATCGGGTCGGTGTACATGGGTCAGCCGGACGCGTCGAAGTTCGGCATGACCAAGCAGCAGATCTTCTCCGCCGTCGAGCGCATGATGCAGCTGGGCGTGAAGCGCTTCGGGCTGCACGCGCTGCTGGCCAGCAACGCCGCGGACAACAACTACTACCCCGCCAACGCGATGATACTGTTCGAGCTGGCCGTGGACCTGCACAAAAAGCTGGGCGCGGAGATCTTCATGGTCAACCTGTCGGGCGGCATCGGCATCCCCTATCTGCCGGAGCAGACCATGCCGGACATCCACCGCATCGGCGCGTCCATACGCGAGACCTTCTCCAAGACGATGGTCGGCGAGGGCCTGGGCGGCATCCGCCTGACCACGGAGCTGGGCCGCTTCATGACCGGCCCCCACGGTTGCCTGGTGGCCACGGCCATCCACAAGAAGCACATCTACAAGGAGTACATCGGCCTGGACGCCTGCGCCGTCAACCTGATGCGCCCCGCGATCTACGACGCCTACCACCACATCACCGTGGCCGGCAAGGAGGACGCGCTGTGCGACCACGTGTACGACGTGGTGGGCTCGCTGTGCGAGAACAACGACAAGTTCGCCGTGGACCGGGCGCTGCCCCAGATCAACGACGGCGACCTGGTGGTGATCCACGACACCGGCGCCCACGGCTTCTCGATGGGCTACAACTACAACGGCAAGCTGAAGAGCGCGGAGATACTGCTGCACCCGGACGGCACGTTCTCGATGATCCGCCGGGCCGAGACGGTGAAGGACTACTTCGCCACCTTCGACTTCTGCGACATACTCGACGGCGTGCAATAGTTCTTCAATCAATGCAAAACAGACCGGATTCTACATGGAATCCGGTCTGTTTTGCATTGGTGCGGCGGTCGCCATCTCCCGCATGCGCTGAAGCACGCGCTTCTCCATCCGCGACACCTGCACCTGGGAGGTGCCCATGTCCCGGGCGATCTGCGTCTGCGTGTGAAAGCGAAAGTAGCGCCTGACGATCAGCGCGCGCTCATCCTCCGGCAGCGCGTCCAGCAGCCCCTTGAGCGTCAGATGGCGGTCCACCGCCTCCGTTGGGTCCTCGCCCACCGCGTCCATGAGCCGCGCTCCCCCGTCCTCTCCCGCGGGCGCGTCCAGGGAGCGGACCTCGCTGCGGCTGTTGAGGGCGAGCAGCACGTCCTCGCCGGAGAGCCCCAGCGCCTTCGCGGTCTCCTCCACGGTGGGCTGCCGGGCGTGCTCCATGAAGAAGCCGCCTTCAAACGCCCGTATGTCGCGGGCCCGCTCGCGTATGGTGCGGGAGACGTGGATCGGGCCGTCGTCCCGAAGGTAGCGCCGTATCTCGCCGAGGATCACCGGCACGGCGTAGGTGGAAAACCGCACGGGGCGCGCCGGGTCAAACCGGTCAATGGCCTTGACCAGGCCCATGCAGCCGTACTGGAACAGGTCCTCCGCCTCCGCGCCCCGCCCGGCGAAGCGCTTCACCAGGTACTTGACCAGCGCGATGTTCTCCCGCACCAGCTCCTCCCGGGCCCGGGCGTCCCCGTCCCGGACCCGCATGAGCTTTTTGAGCGTGCTTTCGTAGTCCTCCCCGCTCAAGCGCGCCGCGGGACGGCCTCGTCCCGCGGGTGGAGCCGCTTGGTGAGCCGCACCGTGGTGCCCTGCCCCGCCTCGCTCTCGACCTCGACGGCGTCCATGAAGCTCTCCATCACCGTAAAGCCCATGCCGGAGCGCTCCTGGTCGCCCTTGGAGGTGGTGAAGAAGGGCTGCCTGGCCTTCTGCACGTCGGCGATGCCGCAGCCCCGGTCGATCACGTCCACCCGGAAATGTCCCTCCCCGGTATAGCCCGCGAACAGGCGCACCGTGCCCCGGCCCCCGGCGTAGCCGTGGACGATGGCGTTGGTCACCGCCTCGGAGACGGCGGTCTTCACGTCGGCCAGCTCCTCCATCGTCGGGTCCAGCGGCAGCAGGAAGCCGCTGACGGCCAGGCGCGCGAAGGCCTCGTTCTCGGGAAGCGCCTCAAAATCGAGCCGCATTTCATTGATGAATTCCATTTTCCGCTCCTTTCCCGTCACGCGAGGCGCTCCACGATCCGGTACAGCCCGGACATGCGAAAGACCTTGTCCATCCGCGCGTCGTAGCCGTAGACGGCGACGCTGCCGCCCCTTCGGTGCATCAGCTTGTACCGGCCGATGATCAGGCCCACGCCGCTGCTGTCCATGAACTCCAGGCCGCTCAGGTCGAATACAAGCCTGCGCGTGCCCGTCTCCCGGATCAGCGCGTCCAGCTGGTCCCGCAGCCGGGCGGCGCAGCTGTGGTCCAGCTCGCCGGTCAGCCTGACGATCAGCGCGTCCCGCTTCTTTTCATAAAACAGCATGGAATCACCCTTTCCGGGGTATGATTCCATGCCGTTGCCCGTTTTTCCTTTGGGGATTGGCGTCTGTTTATGCCGGTTTTTGTCTTTCGTTCGACAGGTGGGCGTCGATGATTTCGACGGCCCGGCCGCCCTCCAGCGATTCGGCCTCCATCAGGGCCGCGGACAGCGCGCGCAGCGCCTCGGACTGTTCGCCGAGCAGCCCGGTGACCCGGGCGTACTGCTGCGCAAGCAGCGCCTTGCAGGCCTCCGCCGCGCCGCTGACGCCGCCGCAGCCGCGGGCGAGCACCTTCAGCGACACCGCGGGCTCCCCGGCCATGCCCAGCTCGTTGACCATCAGCGACGCCAGCTCCGTGGCACGGGCCAGGTCACTGGAGGCCCCGGCGGTCAGCGCGCCGTAGCCGAAGGCGAGCTGCCCCGCGGCGCGGCCCGCCAGCAGCACGCAGATCTGGTTTTCCAGCTGGTTTTTGTCCACCATGACCCGCTCGGCGGGAATGCTCAGGTTGTAGCCCGCCGCGCCGCGCCCCGAGGGCAGTATGCTCACCCGGGCCAGGCGGTTCTCCGGCATCAGCAGATGGCTGGCCAGCGCGTGCCCCGCCTCGTGGGTGGCGATGACGCCGCGCTCGCCGGCGGTGGCCGTGATGGGCCGGTCCGCGCCGGCCACGGTTTTATAGAAGGCGGCCTGCAGATCGCTCCTGCCGATCGTGCCGGCGTCGCGGACCGCCGCCGCCAGGGCGGGATCCCCCCGCAGCAGGATGTCGTTGCGCGGACAGCCGTCCAGCAGCACCTCGCCCCTGAAACGCAGGCCCGTGCGGTAGGTGTTCGCGCCGAAGGTGGAGCCGGCGATCATCATCGCGCACTTCTCCTCCAGGCGCCTGACCCCGCGGC
>JAFYBB010000040.1 GCA_017540445.1 Clostridia bacterium
GTGTCCTCCGGCCAGCCCAGCGTGGAGAAGGGCCACAGCGCCGAGGAGAACCAGGTGTCCAGCACGTCCTCGTCCTGGTGCACGGGCCTGCCGCACTTCGGGCACACGGTGATGTCCTCGCGGGTCACGAAGGTCTCGCCGCAGTCGTCGCAGTAGAACGCCGGGATCCGGTGGCCCCACCACAGCTGGCGGCTGATGCACCAGTCGCGGGTGTTCTCCATCCAGTGCAGATAGGTCTTCTCAAAGCGGTCGGGGATGAAGCGCAGCTGGCCGTCGTACACCACCTTGCAGGCGGGCTCGGCCAGGGGCTTCATCTTCACGAACCACTGCCTGGACACCATTGGCTCCACCGTGGTGTGGCAGCGGTAGCAGGTGCCCACCTCGTGGTTCAGCGGCTCCACGGACTTGAGCAGCCCCAGCGCCTTCAGGTCCTCGACGATGGCCTTGCGCGCCTGGGCGGTGGTCATGCCGGCGTACTTGCCGCAGTCCAGCACCTGGGGCTCGTCCACGGTGGCCCGGCCGCTGGCGATCAGCTCGGCGTTCTCGGCGGCCTCCTTCGCCCCGGTCATGTGGCCGTCGTAGGTGAACACGCGCACCATCGGCAGGTCGTGGCGCTTGCCCACCTCAAAGTCGTTCGGGTCGTGGGCGGGCGTGATCTTCACCACGCCGGTGCCCTTCTCCATGTCGGCGTGCTCGTCGCAGACGATGGGGATCTCCTTGTTCACCAGCGGCAGCGTCACGTGGCAGCCGTGCAGGTGGCGGTAGCGCTCGTCCTCGGGGTTGATGGCCACGGCGGTATCGCCCAGCATGGTCTCCGGGCGGGTGGTGGCCAGCTCCAGCAGCTCGCCGGTCTCCTTCACCGGATAGAGGATGTGCCAGAAGTGGCCGTCCTGGGACTCATACTCGACCTCGGCGTCGGACAGCGAGGTCATGCAGCAGGGGCACCAGTTGATCATGCGGCTGCCGCGGTAGATCAGGTTCTTCTCGTACAGGCGCACGAAGGTCTCGCGCACGGCGCGGGACAGGCCCTCGTCCATCGTGAAGCGCTCCCGCGTCCAGTCGCAGGACACGCCCAGCTTGCGCAGCTGGCGGACGATCCGGCCGCCGTACTCCTTTTTCCACGCCCAGGTCCGCTCCAGGAACGCCGCTCGGCCGATCTTGGCCTTGGAAAGGCCCTCCTTGCGCAGCGCGTCCACCACCTTCACCTCGGTGGCGATGGCGGCGTGGTCGGTGCCGGGCACCCACAGCGTGGGGTCGCCCTTCATGCGGTGGTAGCGGATCAGCACGTCCTGGGGCATTTCGTCCAGCGCGTGGCCGATGTGCAGCTGGCCGGTGATGTTCGGCGGCGGCATCACGATCACGAAGGGCCGCCTGCTCTCATCCTTCACCGGCTGGAAGGCGCCGGAATGCTCCCACATATCGTAGATGCGGCTCTCAACCTGGTTCGGCTGAAACACCTTTTCCATCGTGAATTCCTGTTTGTTTTCCATGTTCGCTTTCTCCCCTCGGTATGTTTGTATTCAGATAAAGACCAGCATCGCGCCGACGCCGCACACGAGGGTGCCGCCCAGCCGAAGCGCCAGCGACACCGCGCCGCGCTTCTCCTCGGGGGCCTTCCCCGACAGCGCCGTCGCAAACAGCGCCAAGGCGAGCCCCGCGAGCATCACGGCGATCCCCGCGATGTTCAGCGGGCCGAGCTTTGGCCGGTTCAGGCCGGTCTTGCCGTTCAGCACGCCCGTCAGCGCCGCGATGGCGACGATGATCAGCACGCCCCGAAGCCATGCCCGCGCGCTTTCCGCGCCGCGCCCTTCGCCGCGTCCCGACATTGCGATCACCTCACTTGCGCCCTGGTTGTTGGTTGATATGATAAAACGCGGAGCCTCGCCAACACAAGGGCGAAATGCTCCGCGGTACCACCTCATTCACCCGACGGCCTTCGCCGTGGGCCTCTGCACGCTCTAAGGGGCGCACCCCGCCGGGCTGACGCAAGCTTCACCCGACCGCCTCCAAAGCGACCTTCGTCCCCCAGGGTTCCGGGCAGCCTTTCAGCCAGCGAGCCGCCCTCTCTTGGGAAATGCGGGAACTACTCCTCTTCTTCATCGACAGGCTGATTATAGCACGCGGCCCCATCCGCGTCAATTTGATTTGGCCGGTTTTCGGTTATTTAACAACACGGCGCGGTCAATCGCCGTCAAACTGGTTGCGCGGGTCCCGGCTGCGGCGGGAGTGGTCGTCGTCCTCCAGGAACTCGATTTCAAGCTTCTGAAAGGGCACCTCCTCGATGAAGTGCTCGGGCAGAAACTGTGTCCGGCGGAAGTCTTCAAACTCCCGGTAGTGCTTGTCCAGCCAGATCGGCCTGGGAATGTCGAACTCATGGCACAGCTCGGTGAGCGCCTCCTCCGCCCCGGTGAAGGCGCACTCGGCGGTGGCCTGGCGCTCGATGCGGTGCTTTCGTATGATCCTCGCCCAAAGTCTCGGCATCGATGTCTCCTCGCTTTCGCTGCTTCTGTACAGGATTATACCGCATGTGCGCCCGCCTTGCAAGGGCTACGGCGCAGGCTTCCCGATCAGGTCCCGAATGTCGACGCTCTCGCCGTCCCGCTTCAGTTCAAAGTGCAGGTGCGCCGGAAGCTCCGCCTCGCTTTCCGCGCCTGCGCCCACCGCGCTGATGACATCCCCCGCCGCCACCGCGTCCCCGGGGCTCACGAGCTTCAGTGTGTTGACCCCGGCATAGGTGGAGGCGTAGCCATCCTCATGGGCAATGACGATGACGTTCCCCCACAGCCTGTCGCTCCAGGCGTCCGACACGGTGCCGTCCGCGCAGGCGAACACCGCCTCCCCCGGCGTCCCGGCGATGTCCAGCGCGGGGTGGTTCTGCCACTGACCCAGCGTATCGGACCACACCGGCTCGCCCGGGCTGTACGCGCCGATGATTTCGCCCTCCAGCGGCCACACCCATTTCGGTGCGTCCGCTTCCGGCTCTGAAGCGGATTCGCTCTGCCGCATGGCCGCGACGGGCTTCGGCGCGTCGACCGCGTCGGCGCGCGCGCGCTCGGCGGAGCGCTCCCGATAGGCGTGGGAGGCCAGCCCCAGCAGCGTCAAAAGCAGCGCCAGTGCGGCGTAGAAGCCCAGCCTGCCCCTCAGCGCGCGCCGGGCCCAGGCATAAAGCCGCGACGCGAGGGCCCTTCCCCGATCCAGCGGCTTTTTCAGTTTTTCAAGCATTGCAATGCCCCCTCTCACGCTCTATTATTGAACGTGAGCGGGGGCGTTAATCAATGCACATCGTTTTTTACCAGTCCCGGTCGCGATGGCGGGCGTCCCTTCGGCGCTGGGCGCTCATCCGGCGCATGTACTCCAGCCGGCGCGCCTCGTAGATCTGCTTGCGCTGGCGCTCCTTGCGGGCGTTGCGAACGGCCTTCGCCACCAGCAGCAGCACCACGAGCATCACCAGCACCGCGGCGAGCAGTATCACCAGCGGGTCCTGGAAGTAGGCCAGCGCCGGGATGTAGTCCGTCAGCGAGGTGACCGGCGGCTGCTCGGCGATGTCCCGGTCCGCCACCAGCAGCGCCGTGATGGCCTTGCCCGACTGGTCCAGATAGCGCACCTTGCCGATGATCTCGCCCGCGGAGATCGGCGCGACCATGTCGGAGGTCACGGTCAGCTCGCAGCGTGAGACGAAGTCGCGTATGGCCTGCTCCATGGCGGTATCGTTGTCGGTCTCCACCATGCGCACGTACTTCGGGTCGCTGATCTGGGCGATCTTCAGGTTCAGCATGCCGCCGTAGGGATCGGAGTCGATGGCGTTGGACACCCGCAGCGTGGCGATCTGGCTGCCGGCGAAGTTGTACATCTCCTCCAGCGAGTAGGCGGTGTAGCGGGTGAAGCCGTAGTTGAACATGCGGATGGTGTCCACCCACTTGTCGGTATTGCTGATGCTGTTCAAATCCACGCTGACCAGGCGCACGCCGTCGCGCTCCGCCGCGCCGACAAAGCAGTGCCCCGCGTGGCTGTGGTAGCCGGTCTTGACGCCGATGCAGTCGGCGTAGTAGTAGGTGTTGTCGCTCTTGAGCAGCGAGTTGGTGCTGACCACCTTTTTCTCCATGTCCGCCTTGTTCCGCGTGATGTTCATCACGTAGCTCGGCGCGGAGACGATGCGCCGGAACGCCTCGTACTTGATGGCCTCGCAGGTGATCCTGGCCAGATCGAGCGCGGTGGAATAGTGGTCGGGGTCGTGATAGCCGTGGGGATTGGCGAAGTGGGTGTCCTCGCAGCCCAGCTGTTCGGCGCGCCTGTTCATGCGCTCCACAAAGGCCGGCACGTTGCCGCTGACCATGACGGCCACCGCGTTCGCGCCGTCGTTGCCGGAGGTGAGCATGAAGCCGTAGAGCAGGTCCCGGAAGGTCATCTGGTCGCCGGGATAGACCGGCACCAGCGAGCTGTCCGCCGGGATGTCCATGGCCTGCTGGGGGATGACCACGGTGGTGTCCATGGCGATGCCGCTCTCCAGGGCCAGCAGCAGCGTCATGATCTTCGTGGTGCTGGCCGGGTACATCCGCTCCCGCGGGCTCTTGGCAAACAAAACATTTCCGTTCTCAGCGTCGACGAGCACGGAAGATTTGGCGTATATGTGTTCGGTCCGCAGCAGCTGCGGAACATTCTTGTTGTAGTCGGAGGACGATTCGGCCAGCGCGGCGCTGAAGCACATCAGCGCGAAAATCAGGGCAAGCGCGCCCGCCGTCCGCCTGAGGCGTCGCAGCATTGTCATACCTCTCGTGGTTTGGGCTTTTTAATCATTATAGCACGATCCCGGGCCTTTGTACAGTTCGGTCCGGAATTGTAACACATATGCCCAAGTCTGAAGGCCTGCGCCCCGGTCAGCGACGGCGCCGGGCCCGCCTGCGGGCGCGCCTGCGGCGGCGGCCCCCTTTGAGCTTCAGCGCGAGCAGCGCGCAGGCCGCGCCGAGCAGCAGAAGCAGCGCGACGATGGCGATCGGCAGCGCGCCGCTTTTTTGCGTTCCCTTCCCCTCGCCCTCATCCGGCGCGGCCTGCGGCGTCGCTGTGGCCGTCTCCGCTGGGACAGGCGTGGGCGTGGGCGCGGGCGTCGGGGCGGGCTTGACCGCGACGTCTCGGGAGGCGGTCAGCTCGGCGACGGCGCGCGTGCCGTCCTCCAGCTGCACCTCGACCTTGCCCATGTGCTCGCCCTTCGTCACCGGCGCGGTCAGCTCGCGGTCCCACTGCACGGACAGGCCGTTTGAGACGCGCTCCAGCGCCTCGCTGCGCGCGGCCCGGCTTCCGGCCACCAGTTGCAGTATCTGATCCCCGCCCTGCGTGACGGTGACGTCCATCTGCAGATTGCCGCCCTGTGGGTCGGCGGGGTCCGCGTCGTCGACCGTGGCCGCGGCGTATTCGTCCCGCGCCTCCAGGAGCAGCTCGCCCAGCGTCACCGGCGCGTAGCACGTGAACCCGTACTCAAACAGCTTCGCCGCGTCATACCACTTGTCGTTTTCCCTCTCGCAGTCCAGCACCACGCAGACGACCCGCTTGCCGTCGCGCTGGGCCGAGCCCACGAAGCACCAGCCGGCCTTGTGGTGGTGGCCCGTCTTGATGCCCGTGCAGTCGGGGTAGTAATACTTCTCACCGCTCTGGAGCAAACTGTTGCGGGAGATGATCTGCTGCTCCACCTCCGCGCCAGCGCGCATGATGTGCATCGTCCAGGTCGGCGCGGCCACGATCTTCCGGAACACCGGGTTCTTCATGGCCTCGCAGGCGATCACCGCCAAATCCTTCGCGGTGGTGTAGTGCTGGGCGTCGTGATAGCCGTGGGCGTTGACGTAATGGGTGCCCTCACAGCCGAGCTGTTGGGCACGGGCGTTCATCCGCGCCACGAAGGCTTCGATGCTGCCGTCCGTCAGTATGGCGATGGCGTTGGCGCCGTCGTTGCCCGAGGAGAGCATGAAGCCGTAGAGCAGGTCTTCAAAGGAGGTGACGTCCCCGGGCTTCACCGGGATCACGGAGCTGCCCTCCGGTATGTCGGCGGCCTGGGCGGGTATGGTGACCTGCGCGTCCAGCGGAATGTCGCTTTCAAGGGCCAGCAGCAGCGTCATGATCTTGGTGGTGCTGGCCGGGAACATGCGCACGCGGGCGTTCTTGGAAAGCAGCTCCTCGCCGGTGCGCTCGTCCACCAGCAGCGCGGACTTCGCGTACAGGTGATCGGCCGTTAAGATCTGCGGGTTGGACTGGTCGTAGGGGGCGACCCCGTCCGCGAGCGATGAAATGTATGAACATGTGATGATCAGGGCGAACGCCGCCGCCAGGATTCTCACCAGTCGGGTCATGCAGGCACTCCTTTGGCCGCCGGACGCGGGTTTTCTCCGGCGGATGCAGTCGATTTCAAACCGATTGTGTCATACTATATTATCACCATATGCGAAATTTGTACAGCGCTGCTCAAAAAATCTAACATTTAAAAAAAACGACTTGAAATAATGTCAGAAATCGTCTATAATAATAACAAAATAATGAAAACGCAATGTCATAGTGTTTGCTTGAATTGTTACATCGGCGATTTAAGGAGGAAATACCCATGCCCAAGCGGATTCTGATCGTAGACGACGAGCCCCTGATTGTAAAAGGTTTGAAATACTCTCTCGAGCAGGACGGATACGAGACGGATTCCGCCGCCGACGGCGAGGAGGCGGTCAGCAAGTTTTTCTCCGGCCAGTACGACCTGGTGCTGCTGGACGTGATGCTGCCAAAGATCGACGGCATCGAGGTCTGCCAGCGCATCCGCGAGCGCAGCAACGTGTCCATCATCATGCTCACCGCCAAGGGCGACGACATGGACAAGATACTGGGCCTGGAGTACGGCGCGGACGACTACATGACCAAGCCCTTCAACATCCTCGAGGTCAAGGCCAGGATCCGCACCATCTTCCGCCGGACCGCCATGATGCAGCGCGAGAGCGGCCAGCGGGTGATCACCGTGCGCGACATGCAGCTGAACGTCAACAACCGCTCGGTCACCGTGGCGGGGCGCGAGGTCAACCTGACGGCGAAGGAATTCGACCTGCTGCACCTGTTCGTCACGAACCGCGGCAAGGTCTTTTCCCGGGAAAACCTGCTTGAAACCATTTGGAAGTACGATTATCTGGGCGATCTGCGCACGGTAGACGTGCACATCCGCCGCCTGCGCGAGAAGATCGAAAAGGTCCCCAGCCAGCCAGAATACATCTTCACCAAGTGGGGAGTTGGCTACTATTTCACTGACAAGGATTAAAGCTTTCATACATTCCATACGCTGGAAAATCACCGTCGCCTATCTGCTGATCATCGTCGTGGCGTTCTGCGTCATCGGGTATTCGCTGATTCAGCTGGTGGGCGAATATCTGTTTACCCAGCGCACCGCCGACGACCAAAGAATCGCCAACGATCTGGCAAAGAACTGCGGCGATTCCTTGGTCGCTTTTGACGCGCTGAGCCTGTACGACATGGCCATGGACAACGCTACCGCCGGTCAGACGCGGGTGCTGGTGCTGGACAAGCTGTGCACCGTGCAGGTGGATTCCGACTCGCGCCTGAACGGGCGGCGCTTCATCACCGCCGAGATCGAGCGGGTCATCAACGGCGCGGACAGCGACTACGGCTTCTACGACACCGGCAACGCCGTGCGGCCCTGGTTCCGGGCGGCCTTCAACGGCTTTTCCGGCGTGGACGTCATGACTGGCCTGTACGCCAGCGCCATACGCGGCCCCGGCGACGAGCTCGCGGGGGTGCTGGTCTACATCTCCGGCGTGCAGGAGATCTACGAGAGCCTGCGCGACATACAGCTGAAGATACTGATCTGGCTGATCATCGTGGCGACCGCGGTCATGCTGGTCAACGCGCTGGTGCTGCGCACGGTCACGCGGCCCATCGGCGAACTGAACACGGGCATCTCCCGCATGAGCCAGGGCGACCTGTCCGCCCGGGTGGTGGTCCGGGGCAACAACGAGTTCGCGAGCCTCGCCAAGGCCTTCAACTCGATGTCCGAGCGCCTGGAGCAGCTGGACAAGTCGAGGAGCCAGTTCGTCTCCAACGCCTCCCACGAGCTGAAGACGCCGCTGAGCACCATGAAGATACTGATCGAGACGCTGATGTACCAGGAGCCGCTGGACCCCGGCATGGCCAAGGAGTTCCTGGGCGACATCAACCAGGAGATCGACCGGTTGAACCGCATCGTCAGCGACCTGTTGACGCTGGTCAGCATCGACAACGGCATGAAGATGAACCTGGCGGAGCTGGACATCGGGGCGCTGTTGCAGGAGCAGGTCAAGCGCCTGACCCCGCTGGCGCGGGAGAACGGCATCGAGCTGGACTGCCAGGCGAAGGAATCGGTGGAGGTCGACGGCGACACGCTGAAGCTCCAGCAGGTGATCTACAACATCATCGACAACGCCATCAAGTACACGCCGCGCGGCGGCGAGGTGCACTGCTCGCTGTCCCGCACGGGCAAGAAGGCCGTCATCAAGGTCTCGGATACCGGCGTCGGCATCCCCGAGTCGGACCTGCCCCACATCTTCGACCGCTTCTATCGCGTGGACAAGGCCAGGTCCAGGGACACCGGCGGCACCGGCCTTGGGCTGAGCATCGTGAAGCAGTTCGTGCTGCTGCACGGCGGCACCATCGACGCTTCCAGCACCGTCGGAAAGGGCACCACGTTCACGATCGAGCTGCCCCTCTCCGGCAAGCGCCAGGAGGAATAAACCCCATTCGGCGCGCGACAGGAAATGATGAAAGGAGGGCGAATCCCATGCGAAACGCGATTAGGTTTACGGCGCTGCTTATCGCGCTGTGCCTGGCGCTGAGCGGCTGCGTGCTCGGCGAGCGGGAGCCGGAGGCCGTCAACGAGATCCGCCTTCCCGAAGCGCCCCAGGAGGGCGAGAACATGATCCTCGGGGAGATGCTGATGAACGGCCTCAACGAGGTGGTGCTGTACTACCCCGCGCCCGACGGCACCAGCTTCTCCACGGTCCGCCGGGGCGTGCGCTCCGAGGCCGGGCAGAGCCTGCACGAGGCCGCGCTGAACGCCCTGTTCGAGGGCAGCGGCGGACAGTCGGTCCGCTTCCCGGGCGACGTGAAGACGCTGTCCTGCGAATACGCCTGCGGCACCGCCACCGTGAACCTCTCCATCGACGCGCGCAACGTCCAGAACCCCCAGGAGCTGTTGGCGCTGGAGCTCGCCATCGGCAATACGCTCCTGAGCATCGAGGGCACCCGGGGCGTCAACGTGCTGATCGGCCAGCTCAGCGAGGGCTTCTGGCAGCTGCCGCTGGGCGTGATGACGGCCCCCGTGGCCAGCGCCACGGCGGACTACGCCCAGATCCAGGCGGAGCGGGAGCGCTCGACCCAGCCGGAGGGCGATCCCATCGAGCGCTGGGCCCTGCTCTACTTCCCCACCGACGCGGGCGAGTGGCTGGTCCCCGAGCTGCGCCCCATCTCCGCCCGCTCCGGCGGCTTCATCCGCGCGCTGATCGAAGCGCTGAAGCAAGGCCCTATGGACGAGGCCTGCGCCATCGCCGCCCTGCCCGAGGGCGTCGATCTGATGGACGAAGCGCCGGCCATACAGACGCTCTCAACCGGCGAGCGCGTGCTCGATCTGAACTTCTCCTCGACGCTGGCCAACTACATGGCCTTCTCCGGGCTCGAGGTGTGGGAGCTGGCGGGCTCCCTGGCGCTGACGATGTGCTCCTTCCTGCCGGAGCTGGACGCGGTCCGCGTGATGGTGAACGGCGAGGCGATCACCATGTGCGAGCTGGACGGCAGCATCGTCCGCTTCCCGGACGGCCTCATCCATCGCGAGGACTTCTCGGTGAAGATCGG
Organism: Clostridia bacterium; assembly: GCA_017540445.1. Lineage (GTDB taxonomy): Bacteria > Bacillota > Clostridia > Christensenellales > Aristaeellaceae > UBA2862. Next base: position 9,859 of record JAFYBB010000040.1, read on the forward strand.
CAGCACCACCACGCTCTACCTGGTGAACGACGCCAGCCAGCTGGAGCCGGTGCGCCGCGCCGTATCGATGCGCAGCGCGCTGTCGCCCCGCAGCCTGCTCACGGAGCTGCTGCGCTACGCCGGCAAACAGGACGGTCCCCGCTTCCCGCTTTCCGGCGGCGTCTATCCGGAGGACTTTCTGGGGGTGCAGGCCTCCGGCGGCATCGCCAGGGTCAACCTCTCCGGCGGCTTTTACCGCGCCTGCCAGGCGCTCGAAGAGCCCCTCGAGCGCGCCCTCGTCTACTCGATGATCAACACGCTCTGCCAGCTCAACGGCATACGGGCGGTCCGGTTCTACGTGGAGGGCCGCCCCGCCGACACGCTGGCGGGCACCGTGTACTTAAAGAGCGTGCTGCTGCCGAACCCGGGCATCGTCGCGGCCCAGCCCTCGGGCGACGCCGCCGCGCCCGGCACGTAACGCCGCCCGGCACGACAAACGGACAGCCGCCAAAGGGCACAACCGCCCTTTGGCGGCTGTCCGTTTCAGACGGTTGACA
>JAFYBB010000041.1 GCA_017540445.1 Clostridia bacterium
GAGTGGCCAACTGCCGGGAACTGTTAAATCAGAGCTCTTCCCACGTGCTGTCGGAAGAAATAAGATTGGTGCTTGTTGGATATGGTAAGAATGTTTCCCTTAATTTGTGGTTGACAAGAGTCACTTCATAACAGTGTTCCGTATGCGTCAGGTATTCCCGCTTCTCACAGAACCGCAGTGCGTATTCATACCATGCCATCCGGATCTTTTTAGGCTGCTTAGCAAGTTCATTCCTGTACGGAGCGAGAATGCTCTCCTGGCCGAAAACAGTCTCAGTCTTCAGCCCCGGAACGGAAGCCATCAGTTGTTCCGCATCCCGGACAGTGGTCATATACGCAAAGGTGAACGCATCAAACGCCAGGCTTTCGTCCTTCGCGGCCACCTCAAAATACGGCTGTTCTCTCGGCATAAGAATCGTTTCTTCCAGTTCCCGCAGTCCGAAAATCACACCGCCAAACATGAGAATAAAACTGCTGAACAGGTATCCTCCGGGTTTCAGAACACGCTTTGCCTCCTGAATTGCCTGAACCCTGCTCTCTTCATTCATCAGATGATACAGCGGCCCCATCAGGAAGACGATGTCAAAGGAATGATCCGGAAAGCATGAAAGATTCAGCGCATTTCCCTGCATGGTAGTCATCTTGACGCCATACTGCCTGGCTTTCTTTTTTGCAAAACGGACATTTCCATCACTCAGATCAACAAGAGTAACAGCATGCCCCCTTCGGGCATAATGGATGGAATAGTGACCAGGGCCGCCGCCAATATCCAGGATCGTATCTTCAGATTTAATATACCGGTCCATCATCCTGATCGTGATATATTTTTCATATGGATGGGATTTCTTCAATCGATCCCATTCTTTCTGCGGATTGGCATTATAGTGCTCCCGGATCGCTTCTGTTTCTTCACGCATGGAATGTTTCCTCCTGTTCTGCATATCGTTTTTAATCAACATGCTGAATCATTATCTGAACAGCCTCATGTACCGTTTCCCGGGATAGCTTTCACTCCCGTCCAGTTTTGACAGCATCACATCTTTCCAGAATGTCATACCTAGTTTTTCCATTATACGCTGGCTTCGGTGATTCTCGTTGGCAAAGCTTCCCATAATACCTCTGACATCCCGGTTCCTGCGTACCAGTTCCAGAAGTCCCCGAATCATTTCGACCGTATACCCATTTCCCCACTGATCCTTACGGAGATTGTATCCGATATTCCAAAGGTCTTCTTCCGGCTTGTAATATATTCCGCCACTTCCGATCAGTTCACCGGTTTTCTTCAGTACAATTCCGGCTTCGTATTCATCCGGATCATCCAGATCCAGCGTCTCCAGCCAGTTTTTCACATCCTCCGCTTTTGTATAAACAGGATAGACCATATAACGGGCGACATCAGGATCGCCGCACCACAGAAATGCTGACTTGTAATCCTCCGGCGTCAGGTTGCGCAGGATCAGTCGCTCTGTTTCAATGTGAATTCGCATGGTCAATCCCCCCCCATCAGAAATAATAAAACCGCTTATCCTTCAGAGATAAGCGGCTGGTAAACAGAATAAAGATTTTTCGGCTACGCTTCTCTGAACTTCCAATCGTATATGACGATAGTGCGGACATGATTCTCAGTGTTCGCAGGAAGCATAGAAACAAATCCGTACCAGTTCATGAAAAGCGCTCCTTTCCGAAAGATTGTGAAGAATATACTACGTATATTCCCTTACGTCAAGCTTTTCCTGATACACGCCCATGGCTATCGCACGAGTTACAAAACTGTTACAGGGCCTCAGCATTTTGTGGAGCAAGGATAAGTTCTAAAGCCTGTAAAAGCAAATCCGGATTTCTTCCGCACATCTTTCGTTTTCGTCTGGCGCTGACCGGTGATATCGATTTTTTGTACATTCCTTTGATACAATTCAATTATTTGCCGATACAGGAAAGAGGGGGGTAAGTTTGGAGGCCGAGGGGGGTAAGTTTTAATTATTTGCCATTTGCTATGCAGTTCCGTTTCGTTGACTTCATAAATGCTATGCAAATTCCGTTTCGTTAGCTTCATAAATGCAGATCGTTGGACGGTCACCTCCTCCCGAAGGGTATAGAAAGCGCCTCCGAAGAGACGCTCAAAGGACCATATTCATCTCGTAAATCTGGAATTACCTTACTACTTGCTATTATTCATCGTTTATTCCGCCACAACAGAGATCCCCCAGCTGACTGCCCAGTCATAGGCATAGCTGCCGGCAGGCGTGTGGATCACCACATTGGGGCATTCGGTAAAATTGCCGTCCCCGATGTACTCCACCCCGGCGGGGATGGTGACGCTCGCTAGGTTATCGCAGTATAAGATCGCGTTGTAGGAAATTTCTTTCATGCTTTCCGGCAGAACCAGGCTTTCCAGGTTCTGGCAACTATAGAAAGCCGCGATCCCGATCGTCTCCAGCCGCGGCGGCAGTGTGATCTCCGTGATCCCGGAACTGCTGAACGCGGATCTGCCGAATTCGGTAATGGTGTCCGGAAGCGTTACGCTTTCAAGGGATGTACACAGATAGAAGGTATGATCGGGAAGCACGGTGATCGGCGCAAGAATGGTTGCACTGGTGAGACCCGCGGCTTCTTCAAACAGATTTTTGCCGATGGATTCCACGCTCGCAGGGATAACGATGCTGAAAGGGTTTTTCAAGCCCGAGAAAGCATGATCACCGATTTCCGTGACATTTTCGGGGATTGTAAGCATTCCCCGCAGACCGGGCGCAGCGAAGATAAGCTTTTCCTCTGTCTTGTTTAAGACCATGCCATTGCGGGAGGTAAAGTTTGGATTGCTGTCGCTGAAAAGGATCTCCGTCAGTGATGTCGTTGACATAAATGCGAGTTCGCTCAGGTCTGTCACGCTGTCCGGGATCATGACCTGCGTAAACCGGGCGCCTGAAAAAGCGGAAGCCCCCAGACTCTCCAGCCCGTCAGGGAGCTCAAGCTCCGTCAGCGGGCAGTCAATGAAAGCGGCGTTTCCGATACTCTTCAGCCCTGCCGGGAGTTCAATCTGTGCCAGGCCGCAGTTATTGAAGGCAAACTGGCCGACAGAAACCAGATTGGCCGGGAGATGAACACTGGTCAGGTTCTCGCAGGATTTAAAGGTTTCATTCGCGATCTCCGTGATTCCGTCCGGCAATACAATGGATATCAGGCCGGATTTGCTGAAAGCGTTGTTCCCGATTGCCGTCAGCTGATCCGGCAGCGTAATACCCGTCAGGCTTTTACAGCTCGAGAAGGCTAAAGGCTCAATGGAGGTCACGCTTACGGGAATGGTGACACTGCTCAGACTCTCGCAGCCGGTCAGGACACCTTTGGGAATAGCGGTCATTTTTTCCGGGAAAACCAGGCTTTCCAGAGACGTACATCTGTAGAAAGCATACGAACCGATCTCTTCGATGCTGTCCGGCAGGATGATTTCGGTAACGTTCCCGCATCCGGAGAAAGCGCTTTCACCGATCCGCCTCACCCCATCCTCAATCTCCACCCAGGTCAGGGGAACATACCCCTCGAAAGCATTGTCGGCGATGCCGCTCACGGGAGCGCCGTTGATGTGGGCGGGAATGATGATTTCGGTACCGGTTCCTTTATACCCTGTGATTTCCAATGTGCCGTTGACCACATGGGAGACCCAGGGGTTTTGTTCGATTTCTGCCAGTCGTGCTTCATATTCTTCCTGGCTCAGCCCGGTCACGGAGATGATCCGGAAACCGAACTCGTTTTTGGTTGACCAGACTTCCTTCAGGTAGACGGTAAATGTATTTCCCGCCAGCATCAGGGTTTCTCCCGCCAGCTTGGTGCCCTTATACTGCATTTCCCTTCCGTTCGCGTCAGTGACATACAGGCTGTCCATGTCATAGAATCCTGTGACATCGGTTTTTGAGGAGAATGTCACCAGCAGCGCTGCGGCTTCTTCATAATGGGTATACTCCCAGATGCCACTTTTCTGATAGGGATGCGCAGATTCCATTACAACGTTCTCCGGAACCAGTTCGTGATCTATGGCATACTGTGCTGCCGTGCTGCCTTCAGGAGCGTGCATGACAAGGAACGTGCAGTCGGAGAATGCGGTTTCGTGGATATCAGTGGTATGCTCCGAAAGCGTGATCTCCTCCAGTATCGTACAGGCGTGGAAAGCGTTCTTGCCGATGGAAATGAGGCTCTCCGGCACGGCAACAGAGGTCAGACTGCAGCAGTTGTAAAAAGCACCGTCCGAAATGGCGGTAGCGCCGTCCGGAATGACGATACGCTGCAGGCTTTGACAGTCCCAGAAACACTGGAAAGGCACCTCGGCAATTCCATTCGGGAGATTGACCGTCTCCAGCAGCTGGCAGTAGCGGAACAGCTTGCCGCCGAGGTTCACGCCGCTGTCCGGCAGGGTCACGGAGATCAGGTTCGGGCAGTCGGTAAAGGCCTCGCTGCCGATGTTCTTCACGCCCTGGCAGACCGTGACGGTTTCCAGCGCGCGGATGCCCGCGAACGCGGCCTCGCCGATCCGGGAAATGGTACCGGGGATCGTCACATTCACGAAGACGGCGGATCCGGCAAAAGCCATATCCGCGATACTGCTGACCTGTTTCCCGCCGATCTGCCGGGGAATGGTTACGTCGCTTTCCTCATGGGTATATCCGGTGATCTCCAGCGTACCGTCCAGCAGTTCCTCATATTCCCAGCCGAAGTAACCGTGGTTTACTGCCCAGTTGTAGGCATAGGTACCTTCGTTTACTATCAGGTTGGAAATGGCCGTATCGTCGAAGGCGTCGTCCGCGATAAAGGTCAGGGAATCCGGCAGGTTCACCGCCGTTACACCGCTGCCCGCGAAGGCCTTGCTGCCAATGGTCTTGATCTGCTCCGGCAGCACCACCGTCTCCAGGGACTGATCCCCGTAGAACGCCTGGTCCTCCAAAGCGGTCAGATCCGCCGGTAGCGTCAGCGTATCCGCCAGTGCCGCTGTGCCCAGGACGAGGATGAAAATTGCCAACAGTGTAATCAGAAACAGAAAAGTCTTTTTCATTAACTATCCTCCGTATGATTGATTCCCTGCCGATCATCCTTCAGATTGCTGAAAAACAGCCTAATGTGCATCACGTCAATCACCTCTGTGATACTTTTCGTGATGCACCTTTAAAAATCCTTTTGGTAATAATTTTGTGACATAAACTTAATTATTATTTGATTCATGCGATCGCCATGTGCCCCTCCAGGTCGGAGCCGCCGTCGTGGCGCTCTATCCGCGATACTCGCAGCACAGCATGGTCATGTCGTCGAACTGCGGCGCATGGCCCGTAAACAGCTTCACCTCCTCGTGAACCCGGTGGATCAGTTCTTCAGGGCTGGCATTCGCGTCCCGATTCAGCGTGTCGATCAGCAGCTCCGCCCTGAACATGGCCTTGACGGCATTGGTCGCCTCCGGCACGCCGTCGGTATAGACAAACACGCAGTCGCCGGGGTGAAGCTCGAATGCGCGATTCCGATACTTCACCCTTTTCAGGCCGCCCACAAACACGTCATGCCTGTATTTGAGCAGTTCAAACGCTCCTCCCGCGCGCCGGATACACGGGTTTTCGTGGCCCGCGTTGCAGGCCAGGCCCTTACCCGTGGAGAGCTCCAGCACGGCCAGCCACACCGTGACGAACATCTGTGAGGGATTGCGCTCGCAGAGCTGCAGATTCACTCGCTCCAGCGCGGTCGCCGGATCGCAGCCGGCCATCAGCTCGTTTCTGATCAGGGTCTTGGATGCCATCATGAACAGCGCGGCCGGGACGCCCTTGTCGGATACGTCCGCGATCACCAGCGCCAGATGGTCGCTGTCGATCAGAAAGAAATCGTAGAAATCCCCGCCCACCTCCCTGGCCGGCGTCATGGACGCGAAGAGATCAAACTCGGTTCGGTCAGGGAACGCCGGAAAGGTCTGCGGCAGCGCGCTAGCCTGGATGTCCCTGGCCATGCTCAGCTCCCGGGCGATCCGCTCCTGTTCCTTGCGCTCGTTCTCCAGCGCCATCTGTTCGCGCTCCATGCGTCGGATCGTATCCATCTGCCGGGAGAGGGCCGCGCTGGTTCGGTTGATCTCCCGCTGCATCTGTTTGAATTCCTCAATGGAGGTGGATTCAAAGGCCGTGGATTCCAGGTCGCCCTTCCCCATGCGGACGATCCCCTTGAGCAGAGAGGAAAACTGACGCAAGAACCTTCTCAGCCACGCTTCATAGAGGATCAGAGCAACCAGCAGGATGATTCCGCCCAGAGCGATGACGGAGGCGCGGACGCCGCCGATCACCCGCTCATAGTTTTCCATCGAAACCTTGCGAACCAGCGTCCACGCGGGAGACGACATCTGCATGGAAAAGGTACAGACGGGAAGGCCGTTCTCATCGTGAAAGATTTCTCCGCTGTTGCTTTCGCTGATGAGCAGATCCGGGTCGAGGCACGCGTCCTGACCGGTATGGTAGATCTCCGTGCGATCCTCGGTAAACAGGTGCCACGAGCTCTTCCCGTCTTGCAGCGCAGCGAACAGATCGTCAAAGACGCTCTCGTCCATCAGGATCATCGAATAGCACTCGCCGTAGCTCACATTCACGGATTTCCATCCGGCGATCATGAGGGTTTGCCGCGTCTTGTCGTTTTCAAAGCCATAGAGGACGGACGCGGAGAGCGGGCCCACCCACACCGTCTGCCCCAGCGGCGCGTTCAGGATCTGCGCCTTCATGTCCTCCGGAAGCGGGTTTTGCTCCGGGTCGTCCAGAAAGAAGTTGCCCTCCGGGAGCGTGCCGAACAGGCTGCCGTCCTTGCGCATGAACAACAGGCCGAAGATCTTGTCGCGCGACGCGATTTCCCCCCGCAGATAGTCCCGGCAGCTGATTCGCGCGTGAACCAGCTGAGTCGCGGAGTCGTACCGCCCCCTCGCGCAGGACGCCACCCGCCCGTCCGACAGGATGTTCCTGACCTCGTTGACGGAGGTTGCGATCATCGGCTCCACCGAACGGGACACCGTTTCAAAGCCCGTGGCGTTCACTTCCTGCTCCTGCTGCAAAAGCAGGCGAATGAAGGCGCTGGAAAACAGCGTGTTCAGCAATGCGATGACGAACAGCACGATGGCGATCATCGGCAGCAGGATGCGGAATCGAAGGGATTTCAGCCTTTGCATCATTGTGGTTTTCCCTCCATGTGAACGCACGGCTGCCGCTCGTACTGCTCGGGCGTGTAGGGTTCGATCCCGTTTTCGCGCTGCACCTTAAAAACCATGGGCACGACGATGGCCGCCGCGGCTTTCCACTTTTGCCGATAGGCCTCGAACACCTCCGGTTCGCCGAGCTCGATCAGCCTGCGGATCGTCTCCTCCCGAACCGTGTCAAACGCATCTTCCGTCTCCGCCAGGATCAGGTCAACCTGAACGTCCTCCAAAATCGCCTCGGCCTCGGCGAGCAGATGCAACTGGTCCCGGTCCATGCTGCTGATGGTGGAGGAGATCGCCTCGCCGCAGTCGTTTCGGAAATCCAGCCCGCCGGTTTTATAGAAAGCGTCCTGCGGCAGCTCAACTCCATAATGCTCGCAAATATCCCGAGCCAGATTGTTGGTCATAGTCGCCACGCCATACTCTCGTGAGAGGGTGATGAAATCCAGGGAATACCCGTCCGGATGCGTCAGATTTTCACGCAAAATCGGCCAATTGTTCGGCAGATCGTTGAAGCTCCCCCACTGCGCAAAATAGTTGTCCGGATCAGTCGAGCCCGTCTTGAAGGCATCCAGCTGCTCGCGGCCGTATTCGGTCATTTGGGGAAGGCCGTCCGCATCGTAATCCCACGTCACGCCCCTGCGGCCCATGCAAATCTCCCGCAGAAAATCCGGATCGCACATATAATTGAACAGCCGCAGGGCCGTTTCTTTATGCGGACTGTTGGCCGAAATGAACCACATATAAGCGGAGCCATTCCCCAACAGCTGATAGACATTGGTATAAAGGTTGATGCTCTCGCTGGGAACGGCGCAGTATCCGCTGAGCGTATCCGGGTCCGTCATGTGCTTTGCCTTGTAAAGCGATCCGTCTACAGCGGGAAGCCCGAGGTACTGGCCGCGTATGCGCTTTTGGTTGTATTGCTCCTTGGTTTGGGTAAAGATCTCCATATCGAAGGATCCGTCTGTTTTCCCGGCGTGGTACAGCTTATTGAGCCATGCCATGGACGTCCACCACATCGAATGCGCCGGGTCCGTGTACCCGTCGTATACCTCATTGGTGAATATGTCGTTCTGGTACTTGTACGCGGCCCAGTAGTCGAGGTTGAGTTCCGTGCGGAAGGCAGTTTCAAATCCGTCCATGTCAAAAGTCCCGTACAGATAAGTCGGATAACCTTCCTCCGTGAAGGGATGGTTCGCGTGCATCCGCATCAGCACGTCCACGTAATCGTCCTCGTCATGGATGGGCGGATAGCCCAGTTCAGAGTAATAATCCCAGCGGACGATATAGCCCCGGTAGGAGCTCCCGATGGTACCGTAGCCGACGTTATTGTAGCCGATTCTGGCCGGGAAGAAGTAAAAACCTTCCTCCCCGTTCCCGAGCTGTTTGAACACATCATAGGTCAGCCGCGCAGCCCCCTTGAGAAAGTTTGGCACATATTCCTCCAAGTACGGGTCGACATCCAGTGCCACGCCGTTTTCCAGGATCGTGGACAGATTATTGCTGGTGGCGACGATGTCCGGCAGGTTGCCGCTGGACAACCCGGCCGCGTAGTCGTCCGACGACAGATAAACATACTGAATCTCCACTCCCAGCTGATCTTCCAGATACCGCCACAGGCCCAGCTGGTTTTCCCCGTCCACGCGCTTAGAAGACCGATCACTCACATCGCCGATGGTCAGCACGGGACGATCCTCCTCCGCCAGGCAAGCAGAACAGGCCACGGGCAGAAGCAGCAGCGCCGCCAGCACCGACACGAGGATTCTCTTCAATTCGTTCCACCCCTTTTCATCCGGGATCACAGTTTTACTGCGTGTCGATCCACGATGGCGCCTCCCGACCCGCCGTTGGGTTCGATCAGCCCTCCTTGATCCGCTTCAGCGCGTCCGCCTTCAGCGCCACGCCGTCGATCTTGCCACTGCCCAGTATTGGGAATTCATCGTACACGACGAAGTGCGAGGGCACCTTGTACTTGGCCAGGCGCTTCAATAGCTCCGCCTTCACCGCCGCCTCGTCGAAGGTCGCGCCGGCCTTCAGCTTCACGCACGCGCCGACCTCCTCGCCGAAGAAGTCGCTGGGCACGCCGATCACCTTCACGCTCTCGATGATGTCCAGCTCGGAGATGGCCGACTCCACCTCGGAGGGCATGATGTTCTCGCCGCCGCGGATGATCAGCTCCTTGTAGCGGCCAGACAGCGTCAGGTAGCCGTCCGCGTCCAGATAGCCCATGTCGCCGGTGTGCAGCCAGCCATCCTCGTCGATGGCCTGGTCCTGCAGCGGCACCTTATAGTAGCCGGTCATCAGGTTGAAGCCCTGCACCAGTATCTCGCCCGGCTCGCCCGCGGGGCAATCCTCGCCGGTGGCGCGGTTCAGTATCTTGATGCGGATGTTCTCCACCTGCTTGCCCACGCTGCGCAGTATGTGCGCGTCCGTGTCGTCGTACAGCGTCACGCTGACCGGGGCCATTTCGCTCAGGCCGTAGGCGATCATGAAGTGGTTGCCCGGCAGCTTCTCCTTGAACATGCGCAGCTGGGCCTCCGTGGCCGCCGCGCCCGCCAGGTACGTGCAGCGCAGGCACGAGAAGGCGTCGGAGGTGAAGTCCTTGTTGTTCAAAAGCGCGATGATCATCGTCGGCACGGAGTGCAGCAGCGTGCAGTGTTCGCTATTCATCACGCGGATTAGCGTGTTGGTGCGGATGTCGTCCGGCACGAACAGCACCGCGTCGGTCATGGCGCAGGGCAGGAAGCACACCACCAGCCCCAGGATGTGGAACAGCGGCACGATCAACAGGTTCTTGTCCGCGTCCGTCAGCCGCTGCAGCTTCACCTGCACCGCCGCGGCGTTCAAGAGGTTGTAGGACGACAGGATCACGCCCTTCGGCTTGCCGGTGGAGCCGGACGTGAAGATCACCACGCTTGGCGCGTCCGGGTTCACCTCGTTCTCAAAGCGGCCCTCCAGCGCCTCGTATTCGTCGAAGCGGTCGCGCAGGTTCAGGCTGTTGCGGATGGAATAGCAGTTCTTGATCTTGCTGCCCTCAGCGCTCTTCACGGAGGCGAGGAACGGCATGTCCTCCTTCATCGCGGCGATCTCGCCGTAGCAGAAGGTGGTGACGTCGCCGATGGCGCAGACCTTGCCGATCTCCTCCGCGCTCTGCGAGGGGTTCATCAGCATGGCGATGGCGCCCAGCTTCTGCACCGCGTAGAACGTCAGCACCCAGTTGATCGAGTTGGCCGCGCAGATGCCCACGTGCGCACCCTTCCCCACGCCTAGCATGGCCAGGTCGCCCGCGATGATCTGGGAGGCCTTGTCGATGTCCGCCCAGGTGTAAGCCTCGCGCTCGTTTTTCAGCACCACCTTGTCGCCCGACTGCTTGACGTGACGCGCCAGCAGCGTCTTGAAGGACATGTGGACGTAGGTGGAGAGTTCCTCGGACGCCGCCTCGACGTTCAGTATGTCGTCAAAGCCGGTGATCGAGAGCACCTCCATGATGTCGGGGTTGACGTTGATCAGTCGCAGGCGATCCTCCGGGAAGCGCTGCGCGCAGACCAGCAGCTCGCGCAGGCCCGCGGAGGTGATGACGTACACGTCCCTGAAATCGAGCGTCAAGAGCTCCGTATCGGCGGGCACGGCGGCCACCGCCTCGCGCAGCTGGGGCGCGGAGTTCGTGTCGATGCTGCCCGAGATGGCCAGGGTCAGCCTGCGTTCCGATTCGATGTTCTTGTTGATCAGCATGGTCTTTCTCCTCTCATTGTTTGGATATTGTGTTCATTCGTTGGATCACGGCAGAAGATAGTTGTTCCATGAGGTCGCGAAGACCTCGATTCTGGGATAGGCGTAGAGCACAACCGCGAGGGTAAGCGCCCAGATCACGCAGAACACCGCCGCACGCTTCGCGCCGCGAAGGCCCGCGATTCCAAAGTGCAGATACCTGGCGTTCCACTCGATGATGAAATAGCAGGCGACGACCACAAACAGGCCGTACAGGAACGGCAACAGACTGCCCTGCATCAGATGGCCCTGAGCGGCGATCAGAAGCGTCATCATCGGGAACGTGAACACATAGCTCACACAGTAATACTGATTGATGTTGCCGGAGACATGATTGACCAGCGCCGGGGCCTTGCCGCCCGTCAGCAGGGTCAGCTTGTAGAACAGCGCCAGGACCACCAGCGCCGCCAGGCACTGGGCAAGGGCATCCAGGCCAGGGATCGTGAAATACTGCAGCTTGCCGCCAAACTCCGGCATCAGCGGGAAGGGCACGGTCATGCGCAGCGCGTAATAGAGCACGCAAACGGGCAGACAGATCAGCAGCACCCGATTAGCCAGAGCCTTCTTATCCGCGATCCTGGGATACAGCCCCCCGATGAAGTAGCCAAAGGCCACAAACACAAAATAGCTGGTCAGTGGGAAGTAGGAATAGGCTTGGTTCGTCACGAAAAAGCCTATCAGTACGTCGAGCAGGAAATTGGACGTGTCCCCAATGAGGCGGCTGAGCGTCAGCGCCAGCGCGTTCATCGCGAAGCCGATGGCCAAAATCCACCCGTCCGAGAGCTTCAGTTTTTTCAACAGTGCCATCAGCAGGAACGCGATGCCCGCGAAGGACAGTATGTCCGCCTGGATGACCAGCAGCGTTTGGGCGATGAAGATCTGCTCGCCCTTGATCCACCAAGCGATCAGGTTGGGCAGGGCGTTGCGCAGCAGATTGAGCAGCTGGCCAACGGTGAGGATCTCAACCCCCCGATAGACGTAGTCCGCCGGGGATTGCCTTCGGGAATAGCGCATGCCCACGCCCATGCAGATCATGAAGCCGGCCGCGCCGGTGAAGATGCAGGCATATTCCAGGAATTCATAGAACAGCCCAGCCGGCTCCGCGGCGCAATCCTCGTAGATGTGCAGAAAGATCATGCACACGATGCAGAACGCCTTCAGCCAATCCAGCTCCGGCTGACGGCCCTTGTTTACCTTTTCCTTTGCGAAAAAGCTCAAACCGGACACACTCCTTTATCCGCCTTATGCTCCAAGATAATCGTTCCAGATCGTCGCGTATTCAGTGACCTTTGGATAGGCGTAGGCGAAAATAGCGATCGTGGCGATCCAGGCCACCGCGAACACCGCCGCGCGCCAGGGCTCCTTGAATTCCGTAATGCTGTGCGGCAGCTTCCGCCTGTCCACCCAGTTGATATAGAGAAAACAGATCACCAGAACCGCCAGGCCGTACAGCAGCGGCATAAGCGTGCCCGGCAGCAGTTCGCCGCGGGTTGCCGTCAGCAGGGTACAAACGGGCGTAAACAGCACATAGCTGAGGCAATAGTATTGATTGATGTGCCTGGAAAGGTGGTTGACCAGCCCGGGCGCGTCCTTGCCCCTCAGCAGCTTGTGGAACAGCGCCAGCAGGGCCAGGGACATCAGGCCGTTCGCCAGGGCGTCCGTCAGGGGCTTCATGATGTACATTTCGGTGCTGTCGAACTCCGGCAGAAGCGGAATGGGCACGAGGGCGCGCAGCAGGTAATAGCCGGCGGCAATTGGGCCGCAGATGAGCAGCACGCGATTTGCCAGCGCGTCCTTGTCCCTGATCCTCGGATAGATCCCGCCCAGAGCATAGCCAATGGCAACGAACACAAAATAGCAGCACAGCGGGAAGTAGGCCTCCGCGTCCGTGACCACGAAATAGCCCAGCAGCTGATCCGCCAGATAGCTGCCCGTCGTGCGGAAGAAGTGGGACAGGACGAAGGCAAAGGCGTTCATGCCGAAGCCGATCAACACCATCGCGCCATCGGAGAGCTTCAACCACTTGAACAGCGCCAGCAGCATGAACGCGATGCCCGCGAAGGTCATGATGTCCGTCTGCACGACCAGCAGCGCGCCGGCGATGAATTGCTGGTCGCCATTGAACCACCAGGCGATCAGGTTGGGCACCGCGTCCCGCGCCAGGTTCAGCGCCTGGCCGACGGTCAGCAGCTCGAAGCCCCGGCGCAGGTAATCCATGGGCGCCTGCTTCCGGGAATAGCGCGTGCCGATGCCCATGCACAGCATAAACGCCCCCGCGCCGGTCAGGCATTCGACGATGGTGATGAAATGATAGACGGCGTTTGCCTCCTCCGCGAGCTCCTCAAAGGCGTGCAGAAAGATCATAAAGAAGATGCAAAACGCCTTCAGGCAGTCGATCTCCGGCTGCCTGCCCTTGTTCACCGCGCGGTCCGCCAGATATTGCATAGACATTCTCCTCCTTTGGTGTGTTACCAATATGCTTCAGGGATCGTCAGTTCCTGCGTGCCCTCCCAGGAAAGGTCCTCCGGCAGGATCAGGCTGTCGCCGTCCCATTCGAGCTCGATGATGTCCATAGGGATCGGGCGCATGAATATGTCGTAAACGACATACTGGATATAATAGACACCCGGCGGCAGCGGCTTGTCCTCCAGGTACATGGCGCGATAGAGCACCTGCGGCTGGGCCGCGACGAAGTCCGTCGGCGTTTCATAATCCCCGTTATAAATGGGATAGAGCAGGCTGTACTCCTGCCCGGACAGCTGCGACAGCGACTTCACGTTGCGGTTGAACAGCTGGGTATCCGTGTCGTAACCCTCCCACAGGCCGTACACGGTATAGCGATTCTCCTCGCCGAAGTAGCCGTAGCGCAGGAACCATTTCTCGGTGCCGATCTGTAAGGGAATGCTGCCCAGGTAGTTGTAGGACCCTGGATCGACCATGTTGATGACGTACGAGGCGACGGGCTGGCCCTCAAGCGCCGGCCAGAGCCAAGGCTGCGCGGCGATAAACATGCCGTTTTCCCCGTAGGAATCGATGTACCAGGTCGGCATGACGCCCATACTTGCCTTTTTCCCCGTATCCTCGTCCCTCTTGAACATCCTGTAGCGCACCGTGCCCACCCCGACGCCGTAGTCGCCCACAAAGGCCAGCCCGGGCGTGCCGTCCTCGTGGCGGACCTTTTCCACCACGATTTTGTAGGGGTCGAGCTCCGACATCTCCGGCAGGCGCTCGGCGGTTTCATACACCCAGTCCGGCGCGGTCCACGGGCTTATGGCGTCCAAAAACGCCAGATAGTGCGGCATGGGGCAATTGCGTGAATAGGCCTCCAACTCGGAGGCGTTAAAATCCACTGCGTAACAGTAGGAGATCCCCCTCGCGCCGCTGCGCCCCGGGCCACGCACGTTGTAGACGACAGCCTCCTTCAACGCCTCCAAACGATTCCGGTAGATGTCGGAGGGGATCAGGATGGCCATTCCGGGGGCGTAGAACAAACTCGCCAGGTCCCACATCCGCTCGTCGCCCTCGTCGGTGCCGAAGCGCTCCAGGTTATTCATGTAGTTCGCCAGATAGGCCATCAGCTTGGGGTATGCGGTATAGACCTGCCCGATATTCGCGTAGACCGAGTCCAGCATTTCCACCAATGCCGGCACGGCCTTCAAATCGATCACCGACCAGGTGAGCAGCTGCTGGGCCTGTTCATCCCCCTCGTTGGTGTATTTGGCTTCGGTCATGTCGCAGACCCAGCGGCCCAGCCATTCTCCGTCCAGGTAGGGCGAGATATACACCTGCTGGAGCCAATCATCCACCGCGGAGCCCTTGCCCGCCACCAGCTCCTCCGAGGCGATCATCCATTCGGCGGAATCCGAGACGGCATAGGCCGTCTCCAGCCCCGCCATCAGGCAGGCGTCAAACAGCACCGCCTCCAGATGGACGCCGCTGGCCCTCAGGGCATTGCCCAGCTCGTCCAGGTACATCACATCGCCCCCGAACAGCTCGTCGATGAACAGGCCCGTCTTGCTGCCGCCGCCGTGGTCCCACAGCACCAGCGCGTATTTTTTCGCCGGGTGGCTTTCCGCGCCCCAGCGCACGAAATCCTCCAAGGTATCGGGGTCCGCCATGCTCTGAAGCGGCAGGGTCTGCTCCAGGAAGAAGCCCTCCGGCAGGTCGTCGTCAAGATAGCCCTCAAACCGCCACCGCTGCAGCGCGGTCGTGGAGATATCCATGCCCAGATCCTGGGCGTGCCACTGCTTGCAGCCGCCGGTTTCGATCAGCACGTTCACGCGCCCGGAAACGGCAACCATTTCGCTCTCCACGGGCGAAGCCAGGGCCCGCAGGATGTTCTCGGTCTCGCTGCGGGGATACTCGCAGTCGGCAATCTCCTCCAGGTTCTGCGAGGCATATCCGTACTTCGATTCCAGGTCGGAGCCGCACATGTAGAACATGATCGTCCACTCGGCTTCGCCGCCGTCAGACTCCGCCAGCGCCCCGGCGGCCAGCAGCACCATCGCCGTCAGCAGCGCGGTCAGGAATAGGGTGAGGGTCGTTTTCTTCATGTTTTTGACTCCTTTGGCCATTCACGGAACCCCCGTAAACAACCCTTTTATAAACGCCCGAAAGGGAACCGCCTGGAAGCGGCTCCCTTAACGGCATGGATTACCCCAAAAGCCTTCCCCAAAGGGGAAGCCCTTTGGCCCCTTACGCCGCAGCGGCGTCCTCGGGCAGGGCGGAGGCTTCCTTCCGGGAAGCCCACCCGCCATCCACGCGGACGTATTGATCGTCCTGGATGTCCTCGGCCTCGTTTTCGCCGGTCCACTCCGGCCAGATGGGCTGGCCATCCTTGACGGTCACGTTCAAATCGCCGTCCACGATGCCTTCGATCCTGATGTAATCCGATTCAAAGGTATCGCCGTCGAAGGTGCTCACGTAGTCGCCGCCGAACATGCTCACCTCGCCGTCCGTGCCATCGCACATCGCGAAGAAGTGGTCGGAAATCGAGTAGACGGGCAGGTCCGCGCCGTCGAGGTCAAAGCCGCGCAGCACGATGCGCATCGGCAGCGGGGTTTCGATCTCGCGTCCCATCAGCACGTCGGTGACCACCTTCACCAGGCTCTTCTCGCCCTCGGGGGTGTCGAAGAACATCACGTTGTACTGCTCCATCTCCAGGCGGTCGGCCTTGCTGTCGCGGTACAGGTACAGCGACACGTCCACGGGCTCCTCACCGTTCTCAATCATGTTCACGGTGGTGCGGAAGGCGTCCACCTCGTCGGTCTCGGGGTTCGTCATCAGGCAGATGAGCGTCTGATCCGGGTCGGCCGCCGTCTCGGGCGAATCGCCGATCCACCAGTAGTGCCAGCCGTCCGTCTCGCCGCCGTCCGTGAGGTCGGTGGCGATTACGCCCTGGGGCAGGTCAGCGCCGGTCAGGGCACAGTCGTTGATCGCGTCCTGGTCGGCCATCAGCGCCTGGAAGAAGCCGATCTTCCAGGACTCGGTCAGCCAGGTCGCGGAAACCTCGTGCAGGTACAGCTCGAAGTCCGCAAGCGAGGGCAGCGTCAGCACGCTGGTCAGGAAGTTCAGTGAGCCGGTGGAGCCCACGGGCATGACCGGCTGCGCGATGGCGCGTTTCGTCAGGGCGGTGATGATGTCGATCTCATGGGTCTCGCCATCGCCGCGAATGTCGCCGCGCAGCACCTCCGCCACGTATTGCAGCAGGATCTTCCCGGCGCTGCGGTTGCCGTACATGCGCGTGGCGTTGGGCAGCATGGTGACGTCCAAATAGGTGGCGGTGTTGTTCCACAGGCGATAGCCGTTGATCTGCTCGTTGTTCAGCGTCACGTCCTTTTCAAGCATCACGGGCAGCTCCAGCACGAAGAGCTTGCTGGCGGCGGCGTAGTCCTCCTCGCCGTAGCGGGCGCGGGTGATGCCGCTGATGTTGTCCACCATGCGCTGGATGTCGGTCAGCGGGGCCAGGGCCTTTTGCAGCGAGCTCTGCAGCACGGCCTCCAGGTTCCGCCTGCTGAGATTCCTGGCAGCGTCGGACATCTTGTTCGCGTCGCCGTCCTTCTTGTCGCTCTCGCCGCAGAAGTCGCAGCGCCAGTATTCGTCCCAATCCCAGTAATGCTCGCTGGTCCTCGACACCGCGCCGCTCTTGTGCGTGCTGTGCTCGTGTATCTTTTCTAAGTTGTCGTTGTCCCACGGCGCGGCCGCTGTATGGACCACCTTCTTGGCCTTGAAGGTCACCTGTTTCGTGTCATTGCTCCTGATCTGGTTCCAGTTCGAACCCTCGAAGTAGTTGCGGGCCTTCACCGAGCCGACGACGGACTTGTTCGTGCACTCGGCGTAGCTGTACAATTTTGCGACGCCGCGCGTGGCCTCCATGTTGCCGTTCCTGGCCAGAATGGTGATATTGCCCTTGGCGGCGGTCATATCCGTGTAATCCACCCACACGAGGTTGTGCAGGTTGGAGACGATGTGCGTGTCGGCCTTCGCTGTGCCCCAGCCGGAATATCCCTCAGCAACGCTGTTCGCAATGACGAACAGGAATTCGTTGTCCGCTGTGACGTTGATGTTCCCCTGCTTGCTCGAGATGGTGGTCTTCCAGATGTCCGCCTTCTCCTGATTCGTGGCCTTGTTGGCGGCAGTCATTTCTGCGTTCGTGAGATGGTTGATGTTCACGGCGGCGTCGAAGTTCATCTGGATGGTGGCCTTGGCATCGGGCTTCATTCGAAGCGCCTTACCGTAAGCGTTGGCCTGAAGTCGTACGCCCTCTTCCTCAAACGCGCCCTCCTTGCGCCATGAGGTGGCCGTGGCTTTCAGGTCCACGTCCTTCTCGGCGGTGATCGGCACGTGCTTGCCGATGTTCACCGCCGCGTTGGACGTGCCCTTGTACTTGGCGTCGGCGGTCGCCGCCGCGAATCCACCGCCGGCCTCCGCCTCCGCCAGGACATTGACGAAATCTCCCTCGCCGGTGACGGCGCGCAGCTTCAGCGCTTCGCCCGCGGTCAGCTGTGCCCCGTCGCCCACGTTCACCTGGGCGGTGCGGTCGACCTCGGCGATCGCGTAGGCCTTGGAGCCGGCGATCAGGCCCTTGCCTTTGCCAATGGCGGTCTCAACCTCGATCTTATCCCTGTTCAGCGCCAGTGCGTCCAGTGCGCCCGCGGCGGTCAGCTTCGCGCCGCTGCCGATGTCGATGTAGTTGCCCTCCGTGGAGTGCACCTCGCCGTAGGTGCTGTTGGCGTTGTACAGTATGCCGATGGTGGAGGACCTGCTCTTGGAAGTCGACTTCACGAACGTCTCGCTGTGCAGCCGCAGGTCGGGCTGGTCCGCGCCGCCCGCCGCCCTGGATTCCAGTACGGTGCTGCCGTCCAGCAGGATGCCCGTGTCGTACCAGTTGCGCGTCGGCTGCTTGGCCTGCCGGACGCTGACAGCGGCCTTCATCGTGCCGGCCTGGAAGTCGACGGAGGAATCGCCCTCGTTGTACGCGGTCATGTCGACGTGCTGCGCCTTCAGCTGAACGCCGTCAGTCACGATGATCTTGGCCGTGTGGGCGTCGCCCTCCCGGCCGATGTCCGCGTGGATGTTGGAGACGCCCACGCCCACCAGCGCCCAGCCGCCGGGCATGGTTCCGATGGCGGAAGCCACCGCGTTGGTCGCTGCCTTGATGGCGGCGTCGCCGGTCAGGTCGATGTTCACGCCCTTGAGCACCGTGTTGAAGGTCTCGGTGGCGCTGGCGTGCCCGTCCAGGTTGCCCACGGTCACCAGGCCGTTCTGGCCCGCGCCGTTGGTGCGCGCGGTGACGGTGGTCGGCATGTTCCATTCTTTCTCCCACGCGTACTCCTTCCCCAGCTGTTGCGCGGGATTTTCGACGGTGCCGGACCGGACAAACAGGTTCCCGGCCTTCAGGATGTTGTTTTCCGGGTTGCCGTAGATAGGCACCTCCGTATCCTTGTACACCAGCTTGGGCACCCACACGTCAACGTCGTCCTCATAGGTCTCGTAGACCTCGACGTTCTGAACATAACGGGCCAACGCCAAACCGTCTGGAACAATTCCCACCTTTTGTACAACTTTCAGCAAATCTTTAAAATTGTTATGGCCGGAATAAAGATTCAGTATCGCGTCGATCAAGTCTGTATCCGTATTCCACTTGTCGTTCCACTTCTTGCCGTAATCCTTTACGATTCGCTTGGCAATCTCCAGATCGCTCACATCCAGGACCTCTCCGGTCTTGGTGTCGCGCCAGGCGTATCGGATCACGTTGTCATAATTCGTGTAGACCTTGTGCTCGGTCACGTACTCGCCTTCATCCACCAAGGCCTTCTCCGTCTTGTAGCCGGTGGGCCCGCCGAGTATGGCGGCGGTGCTGGTCAGGTTGTCGAAGGCCTTCGCCGTGTTGATGTCCACGAGGACCGCGCCGATCTCCAGGCTGTCCTCCATGCCTTCTTCCACGCCGCTGGCGCCGTACACCGCAGAGGTGTTGCCCCTGGCCACGACGCTCTGGACGTACACGTTTCCGGCCTTCTCGATGCCGCCGTTGCCCAGCTCCAGCGTCGCTGCCTGGGTGGCGCTCTCCTCGGCTCTGGCCTTGCCCACGCCGATGCCTACACCGCTGGCCTTGAAGGTGGCCGGGCGTATGCTGGCGTCGACGGTGTGCGAGCCGACGGTCAGCACATTCACGTCCGCGTTCTTCGATTCGCTGATCATGCTGCCGTTGGTCACATGCGGCGCGGTGTTCACCGGGCGCGCCGAAGCGACGCCGTTGGTCTGCAGGGTGGCATCCTGCACGGTCAGCTTCGCGCCCGCGTAGACCTTGCTGGTGGCGGTGGACTTGTTCACGCCCACGCTGATCAGGCTGATGTCCACGCCGCTGCCGGACGGGGTCACCTCGCTCCTGGTATTTGCGTCATGACTGGTGATCACGTCGATCCTGTTCAGCTTGTAGTTGCCGCCGGACAGGCGCACCTTGTTGTCGTACACGTCCTTGCTGTGCGCGCCGCCGACCATCGTGGCCACGCTGAGCGCGCCGTTGGTGAGCACCAGGTTGTCGATGTCGGTGCTCACGTCGTCCTTGCCGGTGACCAGCGCGGAGATGGTCCGCCATTCATCGGACGCCCCGCCGATCGCCACATCCAGCAGCGCGTTGGTGGCGCCGTTGGCCGTGGCCACGTTGGTCTTGACGGAGCCCAGCAGCGATCCGCCGCCGGTCAGCAGCTTCGCCTTCGTGTTGCCCTGCACGTCGCTGTGCGCGTCCAGATCGCCCTCCAGCGCGCCGCTCAGATTCATCTTCACGGAGCTGGTTGCCTCGTTGCGTGCGTTCACCACGGAGGTGGCCACGCTGATATCGGAGACATCCAGGCCCATCAGGTCCGCCGTTGCGTCGCCCATGCTGTAGCTCTTCAGCGTGACGTTCTTCGCCTTCAGCGTGCTGCCGTTGATGACGGACACGTTCTGTGCCCGGTTGTGGGCGATGGCGGTGTTGACGGCGATCGTTCCGATCGCGGCGGCCGCCGCGGTGGAGGTGGCGTTGGCCGTGGTCTGACGGCTGTAATGCGGGTCGCCGGTGACGACGGACAGCTTGTCACTGATGGTGAAATCGCCGTTCGTCAGGTCCGCCTCGGCCCGGTTCTTCGAGTTGACATCCACGTAGTTCACGGTCACGCCGAGGCCGGCTGCTCCGAAGGAGGCTGCGGTCACGTTGGACTCGCCCGCCGCGCCCAGCTGGCCGGAGATGTTCAGGTTATTGACGCTGCCCGCCAGGTTCGCAACCTTCGCGGTGGCGTCGGTGTCGTTGAAGACGGTCATCACGTTCACGCCCACGGTGACGCCGCCGACCGCCGCGGACACCAGGTTGGATTCCGCCGCGCTGGTCGCGTCGTTGAGGACGTTGACATTCGTGAAGCCGTCCAGGGTGGTCGTGCCGCTGGTCGCGCCGCTGACGCCCACGGTGGTCTTCAGGGTGGGCTTCACCTTCACGACGCTCACGCCGATGCCCACCGCGCCCGCGCCGGCGCTCAGGCCCAACAGGTAGCCATCGGCCGCGCTGGTGGAGGTGCCGCTCACGTTCAGCGTGGCGGCCTTGCCCAGATCGGTCAGGTTTGCGCCGCGCTCCACGGTGGTGTCCTGCGTCAGGTTGTTGGTGGCGATCGCCACGCCCCCCGCGCCGCCGACAAGGCCGCCCGCCGCGCTGACGGTGATGGCGTTCGCGCCGAAGTTGGAATGGGTCGTTACGTTGACCGCGGAGGAGGCGTCCTTCGAATTGATCTCGAATTCGCCATCCTTTTTAACCGCGTTGGCGGCGGTCTTGTTCTTGCCCATCGTCGCCTTGACGGTACCGTCGGCCACTGCGATGGCCAGCGAGCCCGTGATGCCCGCGGTCGAGCCGACCGCGGCGGCGATGGTGGCAGCCAGCACGTTGTTGTAATCCGCATCGGCCTTGACGTCGATGCCGCTCGCCTTCTCCACATGGCCGGCCAGCGTCGCCTCGGTGATGTTGTCCAGGCGGACAAAGCCCGCGGCAACCGCCGCGCCGACCTCGCCGCCGTCCGCCGCGGCCAGGCCGATGGAACGGATGGAGCGCTTGGCGGGAGTGATCTTGTCGCCCAGCGACGTCTTCAGCGCGTTGGTGCGAGACTTCTCATCGTCGTCCGCCTTGGATTCGCCGGACTTGGAGACCGCCTCGACGGTCACCTGGTTGTCGTTGGCATGGATGGTGCCCAGCGACGAGGCGAGCACGTTGCTGCGCAGCTTCGCGATGGCGATGCTGATGCCGCCGCCGACCGTACCGCCCGCGCCGACGGACGCGCCGTACATGTCGGCCAGGGTCTCTTGCTCGGCCTTGACGCTCACGCCGCCGGTGATATCGGCGCTCTCGCTGATGCGCGCGATAACGGCGTCCTTCGGGCTGTCGGAGTAGGCCGTGCTGCCCACCGCCTTGGCGCGCTTCACGTCGCCGGTCTCGTGCGCCTGGGTGGCGCCGGTGTCGGTGCCGTCGCTGTAGCCGGAGGCGACGTCAAAGGTCGTGCCGCTGCCCTCGCTGTGGCCCAGCTGGGTGGTATCGGTGGTCTTGCCGTTGCCCTCCAGGTCCTTCGACAGGTTGTTCATGGACGGGGTATTGATGCCCCGCTTCTTCAGGATGTCTATCACCTTGCCGGCGTCAAA
The DNA here is from genome assembly GCA_017540445.1 of Clostridia bacterium. Classification (GTDB taxonomy): domain Bacteria; phylum Bacillota; class Clostridia; order Christensenellales; family Aristaeellaceae; genus UBA2862. The sequence goes on from JAFYBB010000041.1 coordinate 22,114, forward strand.
CACCTTGGTTTCCTTGTGGGTGTCGTTGCCGTAGACCAGCTGATCCGCGGCCTCCTGATCCATCTTATCGCCCGCGATCAGGCCCATCACGCCCACGCTGACGCCGCCGCCCGTGCCGCCGACACCCACGCTGAGCGCCGCGCTGATGACGTCGCGCTTGGAGGACGCCTTGACGTTCATGCCCTCGCCGGCGGCCAGCGTCGCCTTGCCGCCCATCTCTGCCAGCGTGCTGGCCTTGACGATGGTCAGCATGCCGTTGACGGCCACGCCGGCTTTGCCGGATGCCGCGATGGTGCCGGACGCGCCCACCAGCTTGTAATCGCTGTCGGCGGTGACGTTCATCTTCGCGGCGTTGACGCTCACTGGCGCGCTGACGATGGCGTTGGTCCTGTCGCCCAGGTTCATGATGGAGACCGCGCCGGACAGCGCCACGTTTCCGGAGGCGGACATGCCGATGGTGTACTGGTTCACGACCTTGTTGGAATCCGCGGCCACTGTCACGGCCTTCTTCGCGGTCACGGTGCCGGCCTTCAGCATGGCGTTGGCCTCGCCGGTGTAGCCGGTGTACACGAACACGGGCGTCGCGGCGTTGTCCTTGCTCGCGGCCAGAGCCACGGCCACGTTGGTGATGTTGCTGGTGTTATTGGCCTTCAGGCTAAACGAGCCCTCATTCGAGGTCACCTTGCTGGCGACTTCGGCGTTGGCCTTGCTCTCAAGCGAGGTGACGGTGACGCCCAGCTCGGCAGCGTTGCCGCCGGAAGCGCCCACGTTCACGTTCAGCAGGATGTACTTGTCGTCGTTGTCGGCGATCACATCCACATTCCCGGCAGCCTCAAGGTCGTGCGCCTGGGCCTTGACATCGTTCCTCGCCACGGCGACGACAATGGAAGCGCCCGCGCCCATAGACTTGCCGATGCTGAGGCCGCCCGCAAACACGGTCTGCTTGGAATCGTTCTCGGCCCTGACAGTGATGTCGCCGCCGACCAGCTCAACGCCAGCAAGTTCGCTGCGATCCTTGATCTCGACCCATTTGCCATTCCCATCGCTCTTGTAGATATGATATCGGGGATCGTCCCATTCCTCATCAATATACTTGGCCCAACGTGTAGTACTGAAAACCACCCTGCCCGCAGCGTCTACCTCTTCAAGCTTGAGATACATTTCTGGATCAGGTTCAATCGCCTTTTCCATGCAGCTGTTCAGCGTCGCCTTCGAAGCGTCGGACTTGACCTCGTTGCCGCTGACGACGGTCACGATGTTGGCGGTGACGCCCTTGTCGCCGCCCGCGGCGACGCCCGCCGCGCCGGCGACCAGGGTCTGGCGCACCTTGGCGTCCACGTACACGCCGCTGTAATCCTTGCCGGTGGTGGCGAGCTTGACCGTCTTCGCGCCGCCCGCGGTCACGGAGCTCTCGCCCAGGTCGGTCTTGACGGTGTTCTCCTTCACGATCACCATGGCCGTCGCGCCCATGGCGTTGCCGGCGTTGGAGGCCGCGATGGTGCCCGCGATGGCGTAGGCGCGGTCCTTCAGGTGGCTGGTGACGGCCACGGAGCCGCCCGCCTCGACCGCCACCTTGTTCAGGGTGGTCTTGACGGTGTTCAGGCCCACCACGATGGGCAGGTTGCCGCTGACGGCCGCGCCCTCGCCGGTGCTGCCGGAGGCGGCCAGGCCCGCCATGACGGTGAAGTCATTGCCGGCGGCCTCGGCCTGCACGTTGCCGCCCGCCTTGATCGCGTATCCGTCGCCGCCCTCGATCTCCACCTCGGACTGGCGGTTAAACACGTTCACGTTTGCGGACAGGCCGACGGCCTTGCCGCCGCTGCCCGCCATCGCGGCGGTCACGTTGATCACGTTCGCGCCGGTGTCGGCCTTGACGGTCACGTCGCCCTTCGTCGCCTTGATGTTCTTGTCCTTGCTGCCCGCGCCGATGGTGACCAGGCCCTTGGTGGCGGCGTTGATCACGTTCAGGGAGCCCGCGACGGCCGTGGACTTGTCGTCCGGCGCGCCGGAGGCGCTGGCGATCACAGAGATCACCTTGTCCTTCGCCTCGGCATTGATGGCGATGTTCCTGCCCGCGGTCAGCGAATGGTCCTTGGCGATGTCCACGCTGGCCTTGGTCTGGTCGTTCACGAACTGGATGGTGCCGCCGGCGGCGGTGCCCTTCTTGGCCGCGGACAGGCTGGCGGAGACCACCAGCAGATCCATGGCCGCGTCGGCGCCGATGTCGATGTCGTTGCCGCTGTTGAGCGTGGTCAGCTCGCCCGTGCTGTTTTCGACCTTGTTGTTCAAGAGCAGTATGTCGAGCGCGCCGCCTATGGTCTTCGCCTCGTCCTTGTCGGCGGAGTTCACGGCCGCCGCGGCGTTGAACGACTGCACGTTCACATCGCTGTGGGCCTTCTGGTTCACGTTCCCGGCGTCGATGGTCACGCCGCTGCCCACGGTGGTCTTGACCACGTCGGTGGCGCTGAGGAACGTGACCACCAGGCCCGCGCTGTTCTTGCCCTCGCCGGCCGTCAGCGCGCCACCGATCAGGCGGGTGTTGTTGTCGCCGCGGGCCTGCAGGTCCACGCCGTTGACCTCCGCCTTCTTCCGGGTCGTGATCGTGGCGTTGTTTCCCACCACGGTGTTGATCTTGTTGTTCGTGCGCACGATGGACACGGAGCCCGACAGGTTCAGCTTGTTGCCATCGCCCTCGGAGGCCTTCTTCATCACCGAGCCCGCGATGGATTCCACATAGTAGTTGTTGCTGGACAGGAAGTTCAGCATGTCCGGGATCTTCATCAGGGCGTAGGTGTCCAGGTTCACGTCCACCGTATAGGCCGTCTCGCCGGGCTTGCGGTGCACGTCGATCAGGCCGGTGTAGACGTTCTCGCGCTCCTCGTCGTCCAGGTCGGAGGAATCGCTGATCAGGTCCTGCCAGCCGAACGGGAACTCGTAGTCGCTGTGGGTCACGCCCAGCTTCTGCGCGTTCAGCGTGAAGGAATCGGCGGTGACGTCGATGGCGCTGCCCAGGTTGGCCTTCACGTCGTTGCCGCTCCAGATGGTGGCGGCGGACATGCCCATGCCGGTGGCCGCGCCCTTGGAGAAGTTGATGCCGCCCGCGCGGATCGCCAGCTTGGACTTGTCGGTGGCCGTGACGCTGACGTTCGCGCCCTTGACCGCGCCGGCGCCCTTGTGGCCCTCTTCCTCATGGCCGACGATGCTGGCCCGGGTGGTGGCGTGGCTGACCAGCGCGCTGATCGCGCCGGAGATGGACTTGTCCGTCTTGTCGCCGGACACCGCGCCGGAGATGGACTGCACGGCCAGCCTGCCCTTGTAGGTGTCGGTCAGGTTCTGAGTCAGGTTGGCGTCGATGGTCACGTCGCCGACGGCGTCGATATTGCTGTACACGTTCACGGTGGCCTTGTTGTTGTTTACGCTGACGCCCACGGCGGCCGCGATGCTCTTGCCCCCGTTGCTGTCCTCCAGGCCCATCGAAGCGGCGGTGGAGCGGGTGTTGAAGTTTCCGGCGTTGCGCGCGGTCAGGCTGATGCCCTCGCCCGCCTTCAGCCGGGCGCCGTCCACCTCGACCGCCGCGTTGTGAAGCGCCACGGTGACGCCCACGGTGGCCGCCACCTGCAGCTTCGGGTTTTCGTCCTTTTCCTCTTTATCGCCGCCCAGGCTCTGACCGCCCTGCTGGTTCACGATGTCGGTGGCGCCGGAGGCCCCGCTCTTCGCGTCGCCGCCCTTGTCGAACTTGGCGCCCATCGCGCGCAGCGCGTTGGTGGACACAGACAGGTTCTCGCTGGCCTCGCTGCCGTCTTCGGACTTCACCTGGTCGTTGTTCAGGCGATCGGTGATCCGCTTGCTGGTGTCGTTGGACTTCTTCTTATCTTCCTTGTCCTTGGCCTTCTTGTCGAAGATGGAGCCGGTGGTCAGGCTGTTGGCCACGTCGGACACGCCCTCGGTGAACTTGGACACCTTGTTCAGGTTGCGCTGCATGTCCGCGCCCATCGCGCTGGCGAAGGACCAGGTGTCGTCCATGCTCAGGCTGTGCGCGCGCACGTCGATCCGCCCCGCCGCGTCCACGGCGTAGCCCACCTTGGCCTTGATGTCGGAAAGCGAGATGTTCAGCGCCACGCTCGCGCCCACCGCCGTGGTGGAGCCGGTGGCAAAGGCGCTGGCCTTGGTCTCGCTGGCCCCGATCTCGGTCGCGTCCACGGCCACGCCGCCGCGACCAACCTTGATGGGCTCGGGCTCGTCCTCGCCCACCTCGTCTTCTTCTTCGTCCTCGTCCTCCTCGCCGTCGTCCACGGCGCTGTCGTCGCGGGTGGTCTTGACCACCGTATACTTCGCGATGGAGGCCAGGATGTCGTTGTCCAGTATGTTCAGGGACACGGAGGCGTCAAGGCCCACGTCCTTCTCGGAATCCGCGTCCACGTTCACGCCCTCCAGCGGGTCAGTGCCCGCGGTGGCGTAGTTCTCCTCCTCGTGGTCGGAGGAGGCCGTGACGGCCACGCTGCCCGCGGTGACGCCGGGCGCGTAGTCGTTCTTGCCCGGGGCGTAGCGCTGGCCGATGGTGGCCTTCACGTCGGAATTGCCATAGGACAGCGTGAATGCCGCGCCCACGCCCACCTTGCGGCCGGCGCGGTCGGTATCCTGCGACTTCTCCGGCTCCTGTTCGGCGGCCTCATTCGCGTCGCGCTCCTCAAGCTGCTTCTTCTTGCCCCAGTTGTTGAAGCCCGAGGAGAACAGCAGCTCCACCTTGCCGATGTCCGCGTCGGTCATGCGGAACGCCAGCACGGTCTCGTTGGC
>JAFYBB010000042.1 GCA_017540445.1 Clostridia bacterium
CCCGATCATGATGGAATACGGCATGCACTGCATGGGCTGCCCCTTCTCGATGATGGAGAGCCTGGAGATGGGCTGCGCCGCCCACGGCACCGACGCCGACGAGCTGGTTCAGAAGCTGAACGACTTTCTCGCTTCCAAGGAAGCGTAAATGAATGAGGAATGAGGCATTCCTCATTCCTCGTTCCTCATTAAAAAACAAAGGAGGTTGTTACATGGAGCCCATGAAGCTTTACGAGCAGTGGCTGCGGGACTTCGCCGACGACGCGGAGACCGTGCAGGACCTGCTGTCCATCAAGGACGACCCGAAGGAGATCGAGGACCGCTTCTACCGCGACCTGGAGTTCGGCACGGCGGGCATGCGCGGCGTGCTGGGGGCCGGCACGAACCGGCTGAACAAGTACAACGTGCGCCGGGTGTCCCGGGCGCTGGCCAAGTACATACTGACCACCCCGGACGGCGCTCAGAAGGGCGTGGCCATCGCCTACGATTCCCGCCGCAAGAGCACCGAGTTCGCCCGGGAGGCCGCGCTGGTGCTGTGCGCCGCGGGCGTAAAGGTGTTCCTGTACGATTCGCTGCGGCCCGTGCCGGTGCTGTCCTTCACGGTGCGCCACCTGGGCTGCATCGCCGGCATCGTGATCACCGCCAGCCACAACCCCGCCCAGTACAACGGCTACAAGGTCTACTGGACCGACGGCGCGCAGATGCCGCCGGAGTCCGTCAAGGGCATCACCGACCTGCTGCCCCAAACCTCCTTCGCCGAATCCCTGCCGATGGACGAGCAGGCGGCGCTGGACAAGGGCCTTCTGACCTACATCCCCAAGGCGGTGGACGACGCCTACATTGCCGCCATCAAGAAGCTGGCCGTGAACCCGGAGCTGACCCGCGAGATGGGCGACGTGCTGAAGATCGTCTACACGCCGCTGCACGGCTCCGGCAACATCCCGGTGCGCCGCATATTCGACGAGATCGGCATGAAGCACGTGTACGTGGTCAAGGAGCAGGAGCTGCCCGACGGCGAGTTCCCCACCGTGAAGGTGCCGAACCCCGAGGATCCGGCCGCCTTCACGCTGGCGCTTCAGATGCAGAAGGCGCTGGGCGCGGACCTGTGCGTGGGCACCGACCCCGACTGCGACCGCGTGGGCATCGCCTGCATGACCGACGGCGGCCTGCGGCTTCTGAACGGCAACCAGATCGGCTGCCTGCTGCTGCACTACATCCTCAGCCAGAAGAAGCAGCGGGGCGAGCTGCCCGCCAACGCCGCCGCGGTGACCACCATCGTGTCCACCGAGATGGCCCGGGCCATCGCCGAGGATTTCGGCTGCAAGCTGATCAAGGTGCTGACCGGCTTCAAGTACATCGCCGAGCAGATCCACATCTTCGAGACCACCGGCTGCAATACGTTCATGTTCGGCTTTGAGGAGAGCTACGGCTACCTGTCCGGCACCGACGTGCGCGACAAGGACGGCGTGAACGCCTGCATGCTGATCGCCGAGGCCGCCAGCTGGTACAAGAAGATGTACAACAAGACCCTGGCCGACGCCATCGACATGCTGTACGAGCAGTACGGCTACTACGGCGACAAGGTGACCTCCTTCGTGCTGCCCGGCAAGGACGGCCTGGAGAAGATGCAGCACACGATGGCCGCGCTGCGCGAGAACCCGCCGAAGGACTTCGCCGGCGAGAAGGTCGTGGCCGTGCGCGACTACCAGACCAGCGTGCGCACCGCCTGCGACGGCGGCACCGAGGTCCTGACGCTGCCCAAGAGCAACGTGATGTACTTCGAGCTGGAGAACAAGGCGTGGATCTGCGTGCGGCCCTCCGGCACGGAGCCCAAGATCAAGCTGTACGTGAACGCCGTCTCCCGCGACCCCGAGACCACCAAGGCCCTGCTGAACGCCTATTCGGACGCCGCGGTGAAGCTGCTGGAAAGCCTGTAAACGAGCGTGGAGTTTGGAGAGTGGAGAGTGGAGTTGAAGACAGGCTGCTCCGCTCTCCACTCGCTATGCTTCCATAACGGAGGTGGCTCATGAACCGCGAGAGTCGGAGGATCGCGCTGTGCGGCGTGATGGTGGCGCTGGGCGCGGCGGTGATGATGGCGGGCGGCGTGATCCCGGTGATGACCTTCTGTTCCCCGGCCATCGCGGGGCTGACCCTGCTGCCCATACTGCGGGAGTACGGCGCGAAGTGGGCGCTCTGCGCCTGGATCGCCGTCTCCGCGCTAGCCCTGATGCTCTCTCCCGACAAGGAGAGCGCGCTGCTGTTCGCGTTTCTGGGCTACTACCCGGCGCTGAAGCCGCGGCTGGACGCCATACGCCGCCGCCCGGCGCGCGTGGCGGCCAAGCTGGCGGCGTTCAACGCCTCCGCCGGCGCGATGCTGCTGTGCGTGGCGTTCGTGTTCGTGATGCCCGCCGTGATGGCGGAATACGCGGAAATGTCCCGCGCGATGCTGATCGTGTTCGCGCTGCTGGCGAACGCCACGCTGCTGCTGTACGACCGGCTGCTGGGCATCATGATGATCGTCTACGAGCGGCGGCTGCGCCCGCTGATCCACAAATAGCGGCGCGCGCGCCGCTGCCCCACAGGAGCTTATTTCATGAAAAAAAACGGATTCTGGACCATTCCCAACCTGATGTCCTGCCTGCGGCTGTGCCTGATCCCGGTGTTCGTGGCGCTGTACCATAACGGGCAGACCCTCGCCGCCTTCGCCGTGCTGTGCGCGTCGGCCGTGACCGACGTGACCGACGGCATCGTCGCCCGGCGCTTCAACATGGTCAGCGACGTGGGCAAGATACTTGACCCCGTCGCCGACAAGCTGACCCAGGGCGCCGTGCTGATCTGCCTGGCCGCCCGCCGCCCGGCGATCTGGGCGCTGGTGGGGCTGATGTTCGTGAAGGAGGCCGTCACCGGTATCGCCAACTGGGTCATCATCCGGCGCACCGGCTGGGTGCACGCCGCGCGCTGGCACGGCAAGCTGGCCACGGTGCTGCTGTACGCGGCGATGCTCTCCCACCTGCTCTGGCCCGACATGCCCCAGGCGGCGTCCCTGGCCCTGATCGGCGTGTGCGCCGCCGCGGTGCTGCTGTCGCTGTGCCTGTACGGCAAGCGCAACCTGGAGACGCTGCGAAGCGGGCAGATCGACCCGCCGGGCCGGGGGACGCAGCGGTGATCCCGCTGACATCGCCTCCGACCTCATATACGCAAAAATCCGGTTCTTCACGTTTTCTTATGGACTCCTTCCGTCTCGGCTACGCCGAGCCACCTCCCTCTGAGAGGGAGGCTTTGGCCCGTTTCGCCGCCAAAAGGCTCCCTCTCAGAGGGAGCTGGCAGCCGCAGGCTGACTGAGGGAGTCCGTTGTCATCCCACAAGA
>JAFYBB010000043.1 GCA_017540445.1 Clostridia bacterium
GCTCCCGCACCTGAAACCCCTGTTCGAGGTGCAAGCTTACACCTCGAATCACCCAAGCACGGCGGCGTTTCCGATCCGCGCAGCGCGGCGCTGATCAGGATGTTCAACTTATCGTCCGCAATTGAAGAACAAGCGAAAATATCGACAGATCACCTGACAGACAACGCTGTCCTGTGGTATAATAGGGACATGAAAAGCAAGCGATTATACCAAACATCTTGACATTTCGGGAATTGAGGAGGCTTTGGATGGAAAGATCGGTTTTGTTTGTCAACGCCTGTGTGCGAAAAGCGTCCAGAACCAGGCAGCTCGCAGACCAGCTGCTTCGAAGGCTCAACAGGCCGGTTGCGGAGGTTTGCTTGAATGAGATCGCGTTTCCTGTCGTTGATGAGGCCTTTCTTCAGCTGCGCGATCGGCTTATCCGTGAACGGGATTATCGCAACCCCTTGTTTGATCTCGCGCGACAGTTTTCAGACGCGGAAGAGATCGTGATTGCCGCTCCGTATTGGGATCTCTCCTTCCCCGCTGCTCTGAAGCAGTATTTTGAACAGATCAATGTGACGGGAATCACATTTAAATACACGGAAGAGGGAATACCTGTCGGCCTTTGCAGGGCGAAAAGGCTGTTCTTTGTCACCACTGCCGGAGGCTGCTATGTTCCGGACGAATTCGGCTTTGGGTATATTAAAGCCTTGGCACAGAATTTCTACGGTATCCCGGATATCAGGCAGATCAGAGCCGTCGGGCTCGATATAGACGGAGCGGATGTCAACACCCTATTAGGGTCCGCGGAAGCTTCGATTCAGGTTGTTTCGCAGGATTGACAAAACCAATTACAGCGAAATCCGGGTGATCGGCGCGGCGCGGCAAAAGCGGCGTGAACCATGGATCTGTCAACCTGCGAGGGAAGTGAACATGAACGAGAATCAGAAGCGATACGAATATGACGCGGTGCTCCATGAAATGGCGGACAACGGCGGGGCCTATGTGGCCTTTCCGTGGGATATACGCGAGGAATTCGGAAGGGGCCGCGTGAAGGTTCGCGCACAATTTGACGGCATCCCCTATGACGGCAGCATCGTCAATATGGGGGTGAAGAATCCGGACGGCTCGGTCTGCTACATCATCGGCGTACTGAAGGCGATCCGCGCCAGGTTGAATAAGCGCGATGGCGATGTGATCCACGTGGCAATTGAAGAGAAGGAGGCGTGACATGCGGGAACCTGATCCGGACACCCTGATGTTCTTTGACGCGCATCCGGAAGCGCTTTCGCTGTATCTGGTATTTGAGGACCTCCTCTTTGCTTCATTCCCCGTGGTGAACAAGCGCGTGCAGAAGACGCAGATCACGTTTTCCAACCGGCATGTCTTTGCCTGCGTCTCCTTCGCGCGCGTGCGGCGGAAAGCCCAGCTGCCAAAGGGTTATCTGGTGGTCACGCTCGGACTTCCGGCTCCCCTGGACTCAGAGCGCATCGCGGTGAAGACAGAGCCGTATCCCGGAAGATGGACGCACCACATCGTCGTCAGCAAGCCGGAGGAACTGGATGAGGCGCTGCGTTCATGGATCTGTGAAGCCTATGCATTCGCGGACGCAAAGTGATAAAAGGGAACAGGAGGGAAAAACACGAGCCGGATCAAGGATCTGCAGAAGCAGGTTATTGGACCCTTGTCGGTCCGCTTCACAGGTCAAACGTCGACGGTGAAGGTGATCACATCTTCCTCGTAGCTGACCTTGAGCTTGCCTTTCATGCGCTCCACGATCTCCTTTGCCATGGAAAGACCTATGCCAAAGCCGGACTTCTCCGAACTGTGGGACTCGTCCTGCCGGTAGAACCGCTCGAAGAAGCGGGACAGATCGATGTCCTTCCCCTCGGCGTAGCTGTTTGAAACGGTGATCCTGGCCCCTTTGCCGTGGGCGCGGGATTTCAGCGCGATGGCGACCACCCCGCCGTCGTCGCAATACTTCACGGCGTTGTCCAAGAGAATGGTCATGACCTGCTGGAGGGCGCGCTTGTCGCCCTTGACGTGAATCCCGGAATCGATGTCGGTTTTGAGCCGCTTTCCCGCATTCTCCGCGACGCTGAGGAAGGGTTCGGCGGTATCGACAGCGATCGTAGACAGGTCGACATCCGCCATCTCCATTTCCTTCATCTCGTCCAGCCGCGCAAGCACCACGAGGTCCTCGATCAGGGTCTGGAGCCGCGTGACCTGCCTGCGGGTGCTCTCGGTCCATTTGCTCTTGCCGCCGAGAACCTCCGTCATCTCGGTGTTCGCGGAGATCACCGCCAGAGGCGTCTTCAATTCATGGCTGGCGTTGGTGATGAACCGCTTCTGCTTTTCGTCGTTTTCAACGAAGGGCTTGATGAGCTTTTTGGAATAGCGCCCCATGATGACGACATACAGCACCAGTACCGCGAACCACAGTATGGCCATGATCATCATGATCAGCCGTTGCAGGCCATACCGGCTGGTGCTGTCCAATACGACCACCATCGTGGAGCCGTCATCGGCTGTGCTTCTGGCGTAATGGAATATCCGCTTTCCAAAGGCTTTGATCCTGCCCATGCCGCCGCGATGGTTGAGCGCCGTCTCCGCCAGTGAAAGGGCGTCCTCCTCCGACAGCATGGCGATGTGCATGCGGATCAACTGGAGGTCGCCGTCCGACTCCTCCGCCGATATGAACCGCATCTCGTACATGGATTCCACGTTCAGCGCGAGGAACATCTCCTGGTTCGCGTTGAATTCGCTGCGCTCGGGCAGGTCGCCGTCGTTTTCCAGGATCAGCTCCATCAGCACGCCGGTCTGCGACATGATGACCTCGGACGTGATCCAATAGACGACGCCCGTCACGACGCAGATGACCAGCAGCAGCACCAGCGTTGAGACCCACATAAACCTGTGTTGAAGCTTCTTGAACATATCAAATCATCCTGACCCGGTAGGGTGTGCTTCGGTCGCCGTCGATCACCACATTGGCCTGGACGGATTGCAGCTTGGCGTTCAGGAAGGAGACGTACATCCACACGACTTCCGCAGAAGCGCCTTCCCCGGGCCACACCTCGTCCAGCAGCTGCTGCGCCGTCAACGCCCGGTCGGCATTGGACAGCAAACAGCTCAGCAGCCGCACCTCCTTCAGCGCCAGGCCGATGGTGTTGTGCGCGCGCAGCTCGGAGGCCTCCGTGTCCAGCTCCAGGTTGCCGAAGGACAGGCTGCGCACCTTGTACTCCCGCTTGCGGCGGTAGAGCGCCCGCAGCCGGGCGTGAAGCTCCTCCATGGCGAAGGGCTTGGTCAGGTAGTCGTCCGCGCCGGCGTCCAGGCCTTCCACGCGGTCGGCAACCTGCGACTTGGCCGTCAGGAAGATGGCGGGCACGGTGTTGCCCGCGGCGCGGATCGCCCGCATGGCGGCGATGCCGTCCATGACCGGCATCATGATGTCCATCACGATGGCGTCGTAGGCGTCCGCGGCGGCCTTTTCCACGGCCTGCGCGCCGTTCGTCACGGCGGTGACGTGATACCCCTGGTATTCCAGATAAGCCGTGACGACCTCCCTGAGGTCCAATTCATCCTCGGCAAGCAGTATTTTCATGGCGGATTCCTTTCATTCACAGTTCCCGTATGATCTTGCGCAGCGTCTGCATGGATACGTCGCAGGACGCCAGCTCGTTGGCGCAGCGGTGGAGCTCCTGTGCGATCAGCTCGGGATTGGCGATGCGCTTCTTGTACTTCAGCTCGTGCTCCAGCGCCGCCCAGGTGTCCATCGCGATGGTGCGCAGCTGGATCTCCACGTAATAATGGCCGGGCACATGGCCGTCCACGTCCGGCGCGTCGGTCTGCACATCCAATATCATGTGGTAGCTGCGATAGCCGTTGGGCTTGGCGTTTTGGATGTAGTCCTTTTCCTGAACGACGCTGCAGCCGGGCAGGGATTTCAGCAGATTCACATTCTCGTATACGTCATCGATGAACAGGCAGACCACCCGCAGCCCGATGGCGTCCGTCACGGCGCGAAGGGCGTTGCGGGCCGTCGGGTCTGCGCCCAGCCGGACGAGCTTTTCCCGCATGCTGTCGTCGCTCTTGATGCGATGGCTGAGATGCTCGTACAGCTTCTCCCCGCACTCCGCCTCGTGGCGGCGGCTGTTTTCCTCGATCAGGCGGATGATGCGATCCATGACCGCCGTCATGGTTTCGAGGTATCCTTCGTAAATGCTCATATCTGCCCCTTCCCTGCCGCAGCAATTTATATGATTATAGCACGTATTCTTCTTGCGATCAACCGGTTCCCACGTCGTCAGCGTCGACGGCGGGACCGTCGCCATACTCGATGGCGGCGCGTTTGACATCACCGCCGGTGGTGGCGCTCACGACGCCGGAGGAGACGGACGTCTGTGAAGCCCACGAAATGCCGTGATATAGAATGACGAAACCAAAAGGAGAAGATAGTCCGCCAATCATCGGAACAGAATCACGCCAATCATCGGAGTAAAATTCTGCCAATCGTCGAATTTGGCTTGCCTTGCCGACGGTTTTATGGTAATATGACCGTAGGTGAAGCATTATGAAAAAATATCGAACCAGAGTGGTGGACGCCATCCTGCGGGAAAAGCTCGAAGGCAAGGGCGCCGTTCTGATCGAGGGACCCAAGTGGTGCGGCAAGACAACCACTGCGGAGCAGATCGCGAAGAGCGTCCTGTATATGGACGACCCGCAAACGATTGAGCAGAACATCAACATGGCGTCCCTGAATCCCAAAAGGCTGCTCAGCGGACAGACACCGCGATTGATCGACGAGTGGCAGATCGCGCCCAAGCTCTGGGATGCCATTCGCTTTGAGGTGGACCACCGCGACGACCTGGGCCAGTTTGTGCTCACGGGCTCTGCCGTTCCCCCGGACACAAGGGAAATCACACATTCCGGGACGGGTAGGTTTTCCTGGCTGATGATGCGGCCAATGAGCCTGTACGAATCCGGGGAATCCACCGGAGAAGTGAGCCTCTCCCGGTTGTTTGAGGGCAACGGGGAGGTTGACGGGGAATCAAAGCTCGACCTGGATCGAATCGCATTTCTGATCTGTCGCGGCGGATGGCCCCGCGCCATCGATATGCGGGATAAGATCGCGCTGAATCAGGCGATCGACTATTACGATGCAGTCGTCCACTCCGATATCAACCGGGTGGACAACGCCCAGAAGGACCCGGAACGCGTGAAGCGACTGATGCGTTCGCTGGCACGGAACCAGGGCCAGCAGATCGCGAATACAGCCATTGCCGCCGATATCGCGGCAAATGAGGAGGCAACCATCAACCAGGAGACGGTTGCCTCGTATATCGGGGCCTTGAAGAAGATATTTGTCGTCGAGGATATGCCGGCGTGGAATCCAAACCTGCGCTCAAAATCTGCCATTCGGACTTCCGACACCCGCTATTATGTCGATGCGTCCATCGCCGCGGCGGCGCTGGGGATCGGCCCCAGCGACCTGATCAATGATCTGAACACCATGGGCTTCCTGTTCGAAGCCATGTGTATTCGCGACTTGCGCGTATTTGCCGAGGCGCTCGGCGGGAGCGTCTATCACTTCCGGAACAAAGCGGGACTCGAATGCGACACCGTGGTGCACCTGAGGAACGGCTCCTACGGCCTGATCGAGATCAAACTGGGCGGTGAGAAGCTCATCAAAGAAGGCGTTGAGACGCTGACGACCCTTGCGAGGTCCATTGATACGACCAAAATGAAGGCACCGGCGTTCCGAATGATCCTGACGGCCACCGACCGGTATGCCTACAGGCGCGAAGACGGGATCTGTATTGTGCCCATTGGGTGCCTTAGGGACTGATGATGCAGACCGGCTGAGCCCAGTGGGGAAGTACGGAGCCGAGGGGAATGCTTTTCGGGAGGATGTGGCCCTGCCCGTCCACTACGAGGACACGGACAGTGATCAGATCATATAACTATTTCTGGAGCGGCGCAAGCAGATGCTGGATGAGCTGCTCAAGAGCAAGGAGGAATGAATGACCATGAAGGAATACAAACTCGTTTACCTGAACAAGGGCTTCAGTGCCAGCAGGGAGAAGGATCTGGAGAAGGCGGAGCGCGTGATCAATCAGTATGTGAGCGATGGTTGGACACTGCAGGAGATCGTCACGCCGGACGACGGTGTGGGCGCGATGGTCGGTGTGTTCTATAAAGAGAGCAGGCTGTAAATCATTCCGGTGACGGATCATCTGAGGCGTGAAAGACGGCGCGAATCCCGCGGGCCGGACAAACGGAGGCGCTGCCATGATCAGCACTGAGGCATACAAGGCGATCATCTCCGATCTGATGGACGAGCTGCCGGAGGCGTTCTATCGGGACCTCACCGGCGGCGTGATCCTGTCGGAGGCGTTGGTGATCCCGGACTACGCAAAGGGGAACGACCTGTACACGCTGGGCCAGTATCAGGTCTGTTACGGCGTGCGGCAGATCGTGATGTTCAAGGGCTCCTTTGACCGGCTCTACCCGAACGCGGACGCGTCAGAGGCCCGCGGGATCCTGCGCGGCGTTTTGCGCCATGAATTCCGGCATCACATTGAATTCCTGGGCGGCATCCGCAATTCCTCATCCCTGGAAGCGGAGGACGAGCGGCAAAAGCAGGCTTATCTCGCCCGCCATTCAGATTGATTGTCGCCCTGAACGGGAGGATGCACGATGAAGCTGTGGTGCTTCGGGGATTCCAACACCTATGGCTACGACCCGTGCGGCTTCTTCGGCGGGCGGTATGCCGCGCCCTGGCCGGAGCTGCTGGCGGAGAAGACCGGCAACCAAGTCGTCAACGACGGGAAAAACGGGCGGATGATTCCCGGCCGGGAATACGAGTTTACTCGGTTCCACAGGGACGCGGGACGGTATGGCGCGGACGCGCTCATCGTGCTGCTCGGCGCCAACGACCTGCTGAACGGCGCGACCGCCGGGGAAGCCGCCGCGCGGATGGCGGCGTTCCTGAAGCGATCGGGATTCTGTGAAAGTCATGAAAGTATATATTTTCATATCATCCTGGTTCTCAGGTACAAGAAGAGAAGGCCAGATCATTCTGGACTTTGCGCTGAAGGAGGTATAGGGGAGCCTGCGACGGTGGCAGGGCTGCTGTACGACCTGTTATGAAAAACGAGATCATCATAAGAAACGCGGAAAAAGAAGATGTCCGGCAAATCGCGGAGATCCTTGTTGAAGACTGGCAAAAAGCCTATCGTGGCATCATTGACAGCGATTTCCTGGATGCCATGGATGTGGATCAGCGATACGAAATCGAAGTCAAAAGCTATCAGAAATATGTGGTCGCGACGGACGGCACTGCGGTTTTGGGATACGCGTGGCTGGAGATGACAGGGGACGAGCCGGCCGATTGCGAAGTCATTGCCCTGTATGTCCGATATTCAAAAAGGAATAGCGGAATCGGAAAA
>JAFYBB010000044.1 GCA_017540445.1 Clostridia bacterium
AAATCTGCGGCTTCCGCGAGACGCTCTCGGAATTGCTCAAGCTCGATGTGGACATCGTGAAGCTCCCGCGCAAGCATGACGACGGATTGACGGTGAACAGGACGGTGAAGATCTATGGAGCATGAGGAGCGAAACGAAATCTCACCGCTGATGTAAGGAGGTGCCCTGCAGTGCAAATGACCTATTTCCCCGAGATCGTTCAGGTCGTCCCCCCATTCGGATTATACCGTCTCGGTGTACTTCTCCGATGGCAAGATCGTCTCCTATGACGTCAAGCGCCTGTTGGACAAGGGTGTTTTCCGCGCGCTGAGCGATGAGCACACGTTCATGGACACTTGCTGCATAATGAATGACACGTTGGCCTGGGATGTCAAGCGCACGGGCGATCCTGCCGACTGCATCGACATCGACCCGGAAACGCTCTACGCGCTGTACGCCGTCGAGGACAGGCTGGCCGTATCGTGAAACCCGGAGTCGAAAAGCGGGTTGTCTCAATGTAAGAATCTGAGAAGGAGGTTATGTGTATGGCTATGCCTGAATCGCTTGTTCAACAGTGGGATCAACTCAATGAACAGAATCGAAGGCAGGCGCAATCCTATATTCGCCTGTTATTGGACCAGCAGGAGCAGGAAACGCCGCGCATTTATCCTGCACGCAAGCTGGGCGTATTCGCGGATCGGTTTCACGGCATTTCCGATGATTTCAATGAACCGTTGCCGGATTTCAACAGCACAATATGGAATTGATGTGATCTGGTAGTCAGGGAATACAGAACCCTGCAAAACTGCGTACAGGGGCGGACCGCTTGACAGCCGTTTGTCAACGTGTCCGCCCTTGGTGTAAACAGATCGTTAAATCCAAAAACGGCTGTAACGAATCATTGATTTCCCCGTCCAACCGACGGTTTTTCAGAAAGGGGGTGATGATCGGTGGACAACGCGGCCTGTGAGAAGCTCTACGACGCGTACTACATGCGGGTGTTCTCCTACGCCATGACGATGGCGAAGGACCGGCACCTGGCCGAGGAGATCGCCCAGGAGACCTTCTTCCGCGCGTTCTCGAAGCTGAAGGACTTCCGCGGCGAATCCGACACGGCCACCTGGCTGTGCGCGATCGCGAAGAACCTGTACAGCGACGAGAAGCGCCGCCAGGGGCGGTTTGCCGGGATGCCGGAGGACGCCGTCAGCCGGGAGGCCGGCGTGGAACAGGCGGTGGCCGAGCGGGACGAATCGTTCCGGGTGCACATGGCGCTGCACGGCCTGGAGGAGCCCTTCCGCGAGGTGTTCGAGCTGCGCGTGTTCGGGGAGCTCTCGTTCCAGCAGATCGGCACGATCTTCTCAAAGACCGAGAACTGGGCCCGCGTCACCTATCATCGCGCCCGCATGAAACTGAGGGAAAGGATGGAAAACGTATGACGACCTCTTGTGAAATCATCCGCGACCTGCTGCCGCTGTACGCCGACGACGTGCTCAGCGACGCCAGCCGGGGTTTGGTGGAGGCGCATCTGCCGGAGTGCCCGGAATGCGCTCAGATGCTGAAGCAGCTGCGCGACAACACGCTGGAGAGCGCGCTGAAGGACGAATCGGCGCTGGTCATCCGCCACCAGGAGCGGCGGTTCAAGCGGCGCTCTGCCGCGGTGGGCAGCGTGATCGCGGCGCTGTTCATGATCCCGATACTGATCTGCCTGATCGTGAACATGTCCTCCAGCCGGACGCTGGACTGGTTCTACGTGGCCTCGGCGGGCATGCTGGTGGCGGCCTCGCTGATCGTGGTGCCGCTGATGGTCCCCGAGAACAAGCTGTTCTGGACCTTCTGCGCCTTCGACGTCAGCCTGATGGTGCTGCTGGCCGTGTGCAGCTTCTACTCCCACGGGCGGTGGTTCTTCGTGGCGGCCTCCGCGACGCAGTTCGGACTGGCGGTGGTGTTCCTGCCGTTCCTGATCCGGGCAAAGCCGTTGAAAAAGCGGCTGGAGGGGCACAACAAGGCCCTGCTTGTGATCGCCATTGACCTGATACTGTTTGCGAACATGATGAACATGATCACGCTGCGCACCAAGAGCCTGCTGACGACGATCGCCATGGTGGGGCTGTGCGTTGCCGGCGTCGGCTTTATCAGCGCGGTCAACAATGGAAAGGGGAATGCAAAATGAGTAAGTCCATGATCATGAAGCTGGGCGCCGCCGTGTGCGTCATCGCCCTGTGCGTCTGCTGTGTTTCGATCGGCGGCCACGCCTTCCTGGGCGGGTTCCGTTACGCCGACGCGGGCAAGTACACCGCCGGGGCCGCCGTGATTGACGGCGATGTGAAGAAGCTGGACATCCACTGGACGGACGGCGCGGTGGAGTTCGTCGAGCGCGCGGGGGACGGGATCGAGCTGACTGAGACGGCCCAAAAGCCCATCTCCGGCAACGCCCAGCTGCGCTGGTGGCTGGACGGCGACACGCTGCGGGTGCAGTACGCGAAGAACGGCTTCTTCTCGCTGACCAGCCTGAACAAGACGCTGACCGTGGCCCTGCCCGAGGGCATGGCGCTGGAGGACGTGCGCGTCGACGCCACTTCCGCCGACGTGAAGGCGCCCGGGCTGACGGCGGACGCGGTGGCCGTGGGCCTGACCTCCGGCGACCTGGAGCTGGAGTTGACCGGTCCGGCGGACAGCGTGGCGCTTTCCGGCACCTCCGGCGATTTGCACGCGACGCTTCAGAGCGCGAAGACGGTCTCCGCCGGCACCACCTCCGGCGCGATCGACCTGGCGCTGGCCGGCGCGTCGGACGGCGTGGCGTTGTCCAGCACCAGCGGCGACATTCGCGCCGAGCTCGGCGACGTGAAGGCGCTGACCGCCGGTTCGACCTCCGGGGCCATACGGGTGACGGCAGGCGCGGCCGGACAGGCCGCGCTGGACAGCACCAGCGGCGACATCACCGCGCAGTTCGCGGCCTTTGACGAACTGAAGATCAGCGCCACCTCGGGCGGCGTCACGGCCATACTGCCGGAAGAGCCGGGCTTCACGGCGCACGTCGACACCACCAGCGGCGACTTCGACAGCGTCATACCGCTCAAGCGCGACGGCGATACCTACGCCTGCGGTGACGAGCGCGCGCAGCTGAAGATCGACACCACCTCCGGCGACGTGCGGCTGGAAGCGCTGAAGGCGGACTGACGGAAGGGCGCTTCACCCGGGGAACAGGATGCCAAATGGGGCTGTGCGGAAAACTCGTGACAACACGCCTTTTCCGCACAGCCCCATTGACAGTTGACTTAATGTACAATGATGTCGTCGCCTGACTTCACAGTCACCTTCAGCTTCGCCGTTATGCCGTTCGTGGTCGTGATCTTGATGGTATAGGTGCCCTTCTTCAACGCCCGGAAGCCTTCAATCCGTTCCCAGTTCCAATAAAGGCCGTCAACGTCGACCTGGCAGTCCCTGATGGATGCGCCTTCGGGGTCCGCGATGATGGCCGGCAGGCTAAACCATGTTCCCGTTTTTTTCACGGTGATGCTGCTCTTCGAGAATCGGATGGACCTGGGCTGCTTGTCGGTATACAGCACCTTATTGCCCTTCAACAGGTCCGTAGACCTGTCGATATGGAAGCAGTCAGAACCATCCTCATCCGCCAGATTATTATCCGGACAGCCCCACGCCGCCACGAGGTCGTTGTCGGGGCTAAAGGGAATCATTTGTAATTCTTCGATGAGATGCGGGCACTTTGCCAGATCGATGCTCTTGATCTTATTGCCCGTACAAACCAGGAGATACAGATCCTTGCTGGCCAGCTTCAGGGAGGTCATATTGTTGTCGGCGCAAAACAGTTCCTTCAGCTTCCCGTTCTTCGTCAGATCCAGGCTGTTGATCTTATTGCCGCCGCATCCCAGGGTCTTCAGAGCGCCGAGCATGCTGAGGTCCAGCGCGTTCAGCTGATTGTTCCAGCAGTTCAGGCTTTCCAAACCGATGTTCTTGCTGACATTGAGCTTCGTCAGCTTGTTGTTCAGGCATCTCAATGTCTTCAGGCGCTTCAGCTTGCCGACATCCAGCGCGCTCAGCTTGTTGCCGGAACAATCCAGGTATTCCAGCCGGCTCAGGCCGCTGACGTCCAGCTCTGTCAGGGCATTGTAGCTGCAATTCAGGCTCGTCAGCCGGGTGCTTTTGCCGAGGGTCAGCGTCTTCAACGCTTTATTGCTGGACAGGTCGACCTCCGCAAGCCTTGTGTTCCCGCTGAGGTCCATCGATTTGAGCCGATCATTATACCACATCTCGATCTTCGTGAGCTTCTCATTCTTGCTGAGATCCAGGGAACTGAGGCGGGTATTGTACAGGTAAAGCTCTGAAAGCAGCGGGTTCCCGCTGAGGTCAAGGGTCTTCAGACTGGAATTCGAAACGTTTAGCTTTGTTATATACTTCAGATAGGCGATGCCTGTCAAGTCCCTGGCCGAACCCCGATACTGGTATTCCCTGATCGCCTTGATCTCCTTCGGGGAGAGCGCGCCGTCGCCGTTCTGGTCGTACTTCGCCAGGTCGTCCCTGAAGGCCTTGTCCGGGAAGTGCGCCTTGTCGAGCGGTATCTTCTCGTCCGCCGCCGCGCTGACGGCGCTGACCTGCTTCACTTCCGGCTCCCCGGCGGGGAGCGCCTCCTCCGCCTCCAGCGGCATTTCCGCCATCTCCTCTACGGCCTGATCTACCGTCTGGGCCGCGATCATGTCGCCGTCCGCCACAATGCCCTCCGCCAGCGCGCCAAAGGCCAGCGCGCACATCAGTATCAGCACCGTCAAACCCATGCAGAAACGCTTCATGCCAAACCCCTCCGCTTCGTAAAGTTCTCGTTATTGCCATTTTACGTCATGTGCCGGAATCTGTCAAGCACCGCCCCCTGATTCTGGCCGCGATCACAGCAGGTCCTTGGCCACCGGGCGGCAGAACAGGCGGCGGACCTGGGCGGGGTCGTCGGCCTGGGCCAGCGCCCACATCAGCTTGGTGACGATGGCCTCGATGGTCATGGTGTGGGCCTCGATGACCTCCAGCGCGTTCAGGGCCCGCACGCCCACCTGGTAGACGCCCAGGTCGCTGCCCTCGTGGGGCACCTGGGTGGTCATCACCAGCGTCCGGCCGGATTGCGTGAAGCGCTGCAGCGCCTGAAGCAGGCGGCCGTCCCCGTACATCGGTATGCCGCCCATGCCGAAGCCCTCCAGCACCACGCCGCGGTAGCGCTCGGCCAGCGCGTCGAATATCGCGCCGTCCTGGCCCGGCACCAGCCGCAGCACGAACACGCGGCTGTCCATGCTCCGGTAGAACACCGGCGAGGCGGGCTTCGGCGTTTCGATGTAGGGGATCACCCGGTCCTCCCGGATGACGGCCAGCTCGGGGTAGTCGATGCTGGAGAAGGCGTTGTAGCTGCGCGTGCGCATCTTCCGGGCCCGGGTGCCGATGATGGCCTTGCCGTCGAACACCACCGTCACGCCGTGGGCGCGGTCGTCGGCGGCGTAGCGCAGCGCGTCCAGCAGGTTGCGCCGCGCGTCGGTGTCCCGGGCGTAGATCGACTTCTGCGAGCCGGTGATCACTATAGGCTTCGGGCTGTACTGGATCAGGTACGACAGCGCCGCCGCCGTGTAGGCCATCGTGTCGGTGCCGTGGGTGATCACAAAGCCGTCGTAGTCGTCGAAGCGCACCTCGATGTGCGCGGCCATGGCCAGCCAGTGCCGGGCGTAGACCTCGCTGCTGTCCAGGTTGAACAGCTGCTCAGCCGTGATGGCGCCGACGTCCGCCGCCTCGGGCACGCACTCCAGCAGCTCCCGGGAATCGATGCCCGGCGCGAGGCCCTCGCCCGTCGGCTTGGAGGCAATGGTGCCGCCCGTGGCGATCAACAGTATGCGCTTCATGGTGTCCCCCCTCTTTAGGTTCAGAAAAACGGTGGTATGCTATGCGGTAAATAACCGATTCTTCATGTTTCATTAGGGGATTCCCCCTCTCAGGCGCTTCGCGCCAGCTCACCCCACGGGCCTGCCTCGGCCCCAGCGACGGGGGCCTGCCGGCCCGTTCTCGCTGAAAAATGTCCACTGGACATTTTTCCGGGCGCTCGAACCACTGAAAACAGCACACTGTGCTGTTTTCCGGGCGTTCGCTGCCCGTCAC
>JAFYBB010000045.1 GCA_017540445.1 Clostridia bacterium
CGGCCTCCTTCCTGGCGACGGCTTCGTCGATCCCGGCCTCTGTGAGCAGGCGGTAGAAGAAGTCGTACCGCTCGTGAAACGCGCTGGCCCGGCGCTGGCCGTCCGCGGTCAACAGCAGCGCGCCGTGGCTGCCGACGCTGATGAGCTTTTCATCGAGCATCTGCTTCACGGCGACGCTGACGCTGGCCTTGGAATACTCCAGCCACGCGGCGACATCGACGGCGCGGACGATCAGAAAGCGCGTGCCCAGCAGCAGTATCGCGTGCAGGTAGCGGTCCATCGTTCGATCATTCAGCATACGGCACCCCTCTCATCGCATTTATTGGCGGTTCAGACCGCAGCGGCATTCGGTGGGCGTCATGCCCGTGGTCTTCCGGAACACGTGGGAGAAGTGGGCGGAGGAGACGAAGCCCACCGCCTCGCCGACCTCGGAGATGCTCATGTCCGTGTCGCGCAGCAGCGCCCGGGCCCTGTCGCAGCGCACGCGGTTGTGATAGCCCAGCAGCGTCTGGCCCGTGCGGGCCTTGAACAGGCGCAGCAGGTAGCTGCCGTTGATGAACAGGGCCTCGGACAGCGTTTTCAGGCAAAACTTCTCGGCGCTGTGCTTTTCAATGTAGTCCTTCGCCGCCCGCACCAGCGCTTCGCCCGAATCCTGGCCCCCGTTCTCCCTCATACGATCGCCTCCCCGAACGTCGGGACGTGTTGCATGTGGTTAACCTTTCCTAATAAATGTTAGCATAAAATAACTTAAATTGCAAGCCTTTTTGAAACAAGTCAATATCAGGATAGAAAACCGCCTCACCAAGTCAATATCAGGATAGAAAAGGCGGTTAGAATATGCTAAAATAGGCATTGAATTAAAGGCAACTAACATATGTTAAAAGTATTTAACCATTCTTAACACGCTCGACCGGCCCCTGCCGGTTGAACAGGGAAGGAAGCATGGACATGAAGAGAACGACAATCGCCCGGCTGGCGCGGGTCGGCCTGTTGGCGCTGCTGCTGCTTATGCAGTGCCTGGGCGCGATGGCGGAGGCGGACACCCGCTGGGCGGACGCCGCCGACGAGATCGACAAATTCCTGGACACGGCCTTCGAGGACTACCTGGCCGGCAACGCCGACAGCGCCTACCAGAACGTCTCCAACGCCTATTTCCGGGTGTACGAGACCACCGGATTTGAGCGGCAGACCATGAGCTACATCTCCGGCAACCGCAAAAACGCCGTGGAGATGCAGTTCTCCAACTGCAAGGCCGCGGTGAAGAAGGACAACGCCGAGCAGGACACCATCGTCTCCGTGCGCAGCGCGCTGGTGAAGCTGAAGGGCATGATCCGCGAGGACGGCAACAAGCTGGCAAGCCAGCAGGGCGGCGCGCAGAGCGAGATGAAGTGGTACAAGGCCGGCAAGCCGGTCGCTTCCGACCCCTATCCGGAATACTCCGCCGACCCCAACGCCGCGGCGAAATACGAGAGCTGGTACGAGGCCGCGACGCTGGTCAAGGAGCTGCTGGACACGGCCTACATGGGCTATCTGGACAGGGACTTCACCGCCGCGGCGGACAACCTGGAGACCGCCTACTACAGCGTGTACGAGGAATCCGGCCTGGCGCACAAGATCTATACCGACCTGTCGCTGTCGGATCGGCTGGGCATGGAAAAGCAGTTCGACAGCCTGAACGGACTGGTGAGCACCGCAGAAGAGAAGTACCAGAAGAACAAGTTCCGCACCACCACCGACAAGGCCAAGAACAGCATACTGAAGCTGGCAAAGCGCATCGACGAGCAGCAGGCCGCGGCGCAGGCGGCGGAGGCCCCGGAGGCCCCCGCGGAGGAGATCACCGAGGAGAAGCCCTCTGACCCGAGACTGCTCACGTTCCTGGCCGCCTTCGGCATCATCGTGCGCGAGGGCCTGGAGGCCATACTGGTCATCGCGGCCATCATCGCGTACCTCACCAAGTCCGGCAACGGGAAGAGCCTCAAAAACGTGTACATCGGCGCGGTCTGCGGCATCGCGGCATCCTTCGTGGCCGCGGCGGTGCTGGCCTGGGCCAAGCGGGCGTTCGTGGGCGCGGGGCTGGCGCAGGAGGTCATCGAGGGCATCACCGCGCTGATCGCCGTGTGCGTGCTGTTCTACGTGTCCAACTGGATGATCTCCAAGGCCGAGGCCGCGAGCTGGAGCCGCTACATCGACGGCAAGGTGCAGTCCTCGGTGGAGCAGGGCAGCGCGTTCGCGCTGGCGTTCACGGCGTTCCTGTCCGTGTTCCGCGAGGGCGCGGAGGTGGTGCTGTTCTACCAGCCGATGCTCTCCGAGGGCAACCCCGGCATGGTGTGGGCGGGCTTTGGCGCGGGCTGCGTGCTGCTGGTGTTCGTGTACCTGGCCATCACGAAGCTCTCCATCAAGCTGCCCATCAAGGTGTTCTTCACCGCCACGAGCATACTGATGGCGATCATGTGCGTGTCGTTCCTGGGCAGCGGCATCAAGGAGCTGGCCGAGGGCAATGTGTTCGACCTGGCGCTGCGCGTGCCGGGCATCCCGGAGAACGACGCGATACAGGTGCTGGGCATCTACCCGTACCTGGAGACGCTGCTGCCGCAGCTGATACTCTCCATCGTGCTGCTGGTGACGTTCATGATCGCCCACTACCGCGGCAAGCTGGACGCGCTGCGGGCGAAACTCGCCGGGAAATGAGAAATGAGGAATTAGGAATGAGGAATGGCGGTGCAAATCCCTTTGGGATTTGATTGGATGATATCAGGCGCGTGCCTCATTCAGAATCAAAGAAATCCGCGAGGATTTCATCCTGAATTCCTCATTCCTCACTCCTCACTCCTCATTCCTCATTATCCAATGGTCTCCGCGCTCCTGCCCCGCGCAGGCGGCGTTGCAGATACACATCAAAAACTGTTTAGGAGGATTTACCATGAAGAAGATTTTTGCCCTGCTGTTGGCCGTTATGATGCTGTCCGTTTCCGCGTTTGCCCTGGCCGAGGAGGCCGGCTTTGACGAGTATGAGCTGGGCGTCGAGGGCGAGCAGGAGGTCGGCTTCATGACCATGAGCATGGTCTACTTCCAGCCCGTGGAC
>JAFYBB010000046.1 GCA_017540445.1 Clostridia bacterium
GGGCAGATAGTATTTCGACGCGCCGCCGGTGAAGTCGGCGGCCCTGCGCAGGGTGATCTGCATGCGGTCGTTCCTGAACATGCTCTCCAGAAAAAAGCGCAGCGAGAAGCAAAGCAGTATGAATATGAACGTCAGCACCGTCTGGACGACATTGGTCTTCCGGAACCCGGCGCTGATCCGGGCGATCAGAAAGCCCAGGAACGACGCGATCAGCATCGGTATGCCCGGCAGAAACAGCGACAGCGCCAGCCACAGCGGGTACACGCTGATGGCGGGCCGGGCGTAATAGCCATAGCCTCCCAGCATGGACAGCGATATGACCAGGAACCAGGGCAGGCTCTTTAAGTACATGTACAGGAACTTGCAGGCGGCCACGGTGCTGCTCTCAAAGGGCAGCGACATCAGCATGTCGTATTCCTTGAAGTTGAACAGATAGCCGTTCGTCTTCAGCAGCGTCAGTATAAAGGCCATGGCGCTGACCGTCAGCGCGCACATCTGAGGCGCGGCGCCGATAAAGCCGAATTTGCCGAAGCCGATGCATATCGCCACGCAGAACGCGATCAGCATGGTGTACAGCACCACCGTGCCGACGGTGTTTCCGATGATCTTCCGCTTTTTCTTTTTGTCGGTGGTGTGTTTCAGTATATTGCGCTGGCTGGTCGACAGCAGCAGCGTCTTGATCAGCAGCATGCCCCTATTATTCATCGCTGTCCGCCTCCAGGAACGCTTCCTCCAGCGAATGTCCCTCGGTGAGCGCCTCCATCGTGCCGGAGGCGACGATCCGCCCGTGCTTGATGATGGCCACCTTGTTGCACAGCTTCTCCGCCACGTCCAGCACGTGGGTCGAGAAGAATATCGCCGCGCCCCTGTCGCACATCTCGCGCATCAGCGCCTTCAGCGTGAAGCTGGCCTTCGGGTCCAGCCCCACGAACGGCTCGTCCAGCACCATCAGCTTCGGCGCGTGGATCAGCGCGGAGATGATGGCGACCTTCTGCTTCATGCCGTGGGAATAGGAACTGATCAGATCGCCCAGCGCGCCCGTGATCTCGAACAGGTCGCCGTACTTCTTGATGCGCGCCTCCCGCTCCTGGGCGCTCAGGCCAAACACGTCGGAGACGAAGTTCAGGTACTGTATGCCGGTCAGGTTCTCGTACAGGTCGGGGTTGTCCGGGATGTACGCCGTGACCCGCTTGCAGGCGATGGGATCGGTCTTTACGGAGTGGCCGTCGATCAGTATCTCGCCTTCGGTGAAGTCCAGCACGCCCACCGCCGCGCGGATCGTGGTGGACTTGCCCGCGCCGTTGTGGCCGATGAAGCCGAATATGTCGCCGCTCATCACGCTGAGCGTCACGCCGTCCACGGCCTTCTTGTCCGACCCGTAGGACTTGGAGTAGTTTTTGATTTCAAGCATTGCCTTTTCGCTCATGGCGGTCCATGCCCCTTTCCGCAACTGCTTCAGCAAGTTTCATTGCCCTTGACTGTCGCCATGATAGCACAGAGCGCCGCCGGGCGCAATACGAGGCCGCCGAAAAGTCGGGTTTTGCGCACAAAATGTCGCCCTACCGCACCGTGAACTGTGTCCACTCGACGTGGTTGTACTGCATCACGTCGCCGGAGCGCTCCATGCCCAGCTTCTCGTAGAAGGGCACGGCGTTCTCATTGGCGACAAGGTAGACGGCGATGTCCTTCTCGCCGCCCGCCCGATCCAGCGCCGCCCGCATCAGCGCCCGGCCGATGCCCTGACGCTGGCAGGCCCTGTCCACGCCCAGGTCGGTCACGTACAGCCAGTAGGCGAAGTCGGTCAGCCCCAGCAGCGCGCCGATGAGCCGGCCTTCCCCGTCCCGGGCCGTGAGGCTGATGGAGGCGTTTTCAAGCAGCCGTCCGATGCGCGCGTCAAAGCGCTCCTTCGGATACTGGGCGCCCAGGTCGGTGCGCTTCAGGAAGTCGATGTATTCCTCCGGGGTCAATCGCTCGCCGGTGATCTGATAGGTCATGCCCTCGCCCCCTTCGCCAGGGTTCTGCCCGCCCTGCCGCCGGTCAGCGCCTCAGGTACTGGGCGGAAACCGGGAATTCAAAGTAGGTGTCCGGATAGGGCTCGTCGCCCAGCGCGAAGTGCCACCACTCGCAGTCGATCGGCACGAAGCCGTTTCGGGTCATGGCCTTCTGCAGGAACATGCGGTTTTCGTACTGCTCGTCCGTCACCGCGCGGGAGTCGGGATGGGACAGCTCGCTGAACAGGTCGAAGGGGCTGCCCATGTCCACCTCCTTGCCGGTGCGCATGTCCAGCAGCGTCAGGTCCACGGCGCTGCCCCGACTGTGGGAGGACTGGCTGGCGATGTAGCCCTGCTTGAACAGCTCCTGCTTTTCAAGGTCCGGGTAGAAGTACGGCTTCATGCGCAGATCCAGGTCCTCCACGCCCCACAGCGCGAAGTGCTTGACGGCGTTGGCCGGGCGATAGGCGTCGAACACCTTCAGCCGGTAGCCCTGCACGTTCACCTCCGCCGCGACGGCCTTCAGCGCGCGCGCTGCCTCGATGGTCAATAGCGCCACCGGGGCCTCGTAGCCGTCGATGCGGTCGCCGACGAAGTTGTAGGTGGAGTAGTAGCGGATCTCCTGCACGATGCCCGGCACGAAGTCGGCCAGCAGCACAAAGCCGGAGGAATCCCGCGTCACCTTCTGTCTGTAATCCATACTAAGCCCGTCCTTCCTTCCGCGAATCGGAATCGTTGAGCACCACGTTGACGTAGTTGTACGGGATCTCGATGCCGTCCGCCTCCAGGGCCTGCTTGACCCGGCTGTTGACGTCGTCCTTCAGGACCTCGGTGCGCGTGGTCGCGTTATAATAGACCGTAGTCGCGAAAACCAGACTGCTGTCGGCATACGATATGAAGTAGACCGGGCTGTACGCGCCTTCGGACGCATCCGGCCCGCCGGGGATCGACCAGGGGCTGTCCGCCACCGCGCGGGCGATGACGGCCTTGGCCTGTTCGACGTCGGCATGGTAGGCCACGTGGAAGCGGAAGTGCACCGACCGCTTCTGGGTCTGGTAGCTCATGTTCGTGATCTTCATGCCGTTCAGCTTGCTGTTGGGGATGATTCGCACCACGGTGTCGATGTCCTGCAGCGTGACGTGGCGCAGCGTGATGTCCTTGACGATGCCGGCGGTGCCGTCATCCAGCTCGATGCGGTTGCCGATGTCGAAGGGCTTGGTGGCGCTGAGCATCATGCCGCAGATCAGATCGGCGATGACCGGCTGCGCGGCAAAGCCCGCGATGGCGGCGACGACCGTCGTGCCCTGGAACAGCACCCGCCCGAAGTTCTGGGTGAGCGGCGAACTCATGACGACAAACTGCACCGCCAGGAAGATCACGATGAAGCGGACGATGCTCTCCACAAAGCGCAGGTTGATGTTGTCGCGCATCCCCCTCAGGCGCTTCGCCGCCTTCTTCTCCAGCCGAAGCGCGAAGAAGACCAGCACAAACGTGACCACCGCCGTGAAGACAAGCATGATGGACTGCCAGAGGATCTGGTGGGACTTGAAAAAATCCGCGATTGCCGTCATTGGTCTCTCTCCATATCTTTCGTATTCAGGATCAGCGTCAGGTTGTTCAGGTTCATCGAGTAGGTGTAGCGCGCCTCGTCGGCCATGCGCATCGCCAGGCGGATGCCGACGCCGTCCCCGGCGTCGACCCCGGCGATGTGCTGCACGGGGTCAAAGGCCATGCAGTCGTCCCTGAAGCGCAGCGCCCAGCGCCCGCGCTTGCGCTGCAGGCGTATGGACAGGCGGTTCCTCTTTCCCCTGGAAAAGCCGTGGGTGACGATGTTGCCGCCCATCTCCTCGACGCACAGCGCCAGGTGGCTGGCCATCCGGGCACTGCCGCCCCGGGCGCGGCAGAAGGCCTCCGCCGCGCGGGACGCGTCTATCACGCCCGCAAGGTCCTTCGGATCGACCTCGAACAGGTCCTCCGGCGGCACGCCGAAATCGCCGCCCAGCAGCAGCACGTCCCGCGCCCGCAGGGTCAAGCGGCCCTTCTTCAGCCACACCCAGCCCAGTATACCCAGCGTCGTCGCAAGCTCGCTGGCCAGGAACAGGAACCACGCGCCGCCCACTCCGGCCACCCGGCTGAACAAAAACGCGAACAGCGTCGGCAGCAGTGCGTTGTCCAGCACCGATATGACCTCCATCATGCGCACCCTGCCGGTGCCCTGATAGCAGTTGCGCAGAGCGTTGGTCAGGCAGCAGAAGACGAGGCCTGTGGAGAACAGGCGCACGCCGCGGATGGCCATGTCCTGGCTCTGGCAGGCGTAGGGTATGAACAGGGTCACGCAGGGCCGCGCGAAGACCAGCAGCAGCGCCATGACCGTCAGGCCCAGAACCACGCAGGCGCGCGCCAGCGCGCGCATAAGCTCGGTAAGCCCGGTCTGGTCCTCCTCGTTGTAGAGCACGCCGGAGAGGGTCAGCGCCACGCCGCCGGAGCCGGTGCTGATGCAGTTGCTGGCGTTGATGATGGTGTTGACCACCGAGTAGGCTGCCACCGCCGCTTCCCCGCCGGCGCCCAGCAGTATGCGGTTGACCACGAAGATCAGCACCACCGAGGAGACCATGCCGACCATCGACGGCACGCCGCCCGCGAACAGCTCCAAAATCTTCCGCCACTTCACCCGCTTCATAGAGAACGAGAACACGCATTTCTTCGACAGGAAGTAGCCGATGCCGATCAGCACGGCGGCGTAGTAGCTGAGCGCCGAGGCCAGGCCCATGCCAAACATGCCGCCGTGAAACACGAACACGTTCATCAGGTCGAGGGCCACGTCCGTCACCGTCATGCCCAGCACCGCCACGATCAGCAGATTGCTCTGACCGGCCAGCTGCAAAAAGGGCACCAGCATCAGCGCGCCGACGGAGGCCGGTGCGCCGATGCTGAAGCCCGCGATATAGCGGCTGGTGTCGTCAAGAAGCGCCGGCTCGCGCGCGCCGAGCATCCGCGCGATGGGCGTGCGCAACAGCAGCGCCAGCACCATGAACGCGCCCGAGAACAGCAGGCCGCCGGCGATGGTGGAAGAATAACCGACGTCGGTCTCTTCCCGGTCGCCGCGGCCCAGCGATTTGCTGCACGCCACCTGCGCCCCGGCGCAGAGCATGCTGCCCACCGCCCCGATCACCAGCAGCATCGGGTTGGCGAGCCCGTAGGCGGTCAGCGCGCGCTCGCCCAGAAAGCGCCCGATCATGATGTTGTCGATCAGCAGGCACAGCGACACCGTCAGCGCGGATAATATCTGCGCGGTCAGCATCTGCCTGACCAGTTTTTGGATCATCTGTATTGCCTCCAGCGGTTTTCGCCGTCATGTGTATGCTCCCCGGCTCGTCTGCGCCCGGCGATTCGCCGGATGCCGGCGCGCCGCTACTTCGCGGGTCCGGCGGCCTCCAGCGCCGCCGTCAGCGCGGGAATGATGGCCTTCTTGCGGGATTGATATTCCCTGAACACCAGGTACTTCCCGTCAAAATCGCCAAAGCACTGCCCGAGCAGCGCTTGCGCCGTCTCGGGATAGGCCACCATGTAGGATTGATTCTCGCCGTCGTTGCCGCTGACGTTGTTGACCTTGACGAACAGCATGTCCAGGCCGATGGATTCGTAGTGCTCCGCCATGGCCGAAAGCATGCGGTCGCACATCTGCGCCATGGCCGCTTCGCCGTCCGCCCGGACGTCGCCGACGCCAAAGCTGAGGCCCGCCGCCGTGTACTCCTTGTAGTCGGTCATGTAGATGTCGATATCACTCATGCCGTCGTAGTTCGCGGCGGCCTCCTGCATGCCCCGGTACAGCGCGTCCACATCTTCGATGTCCGACAGCGCCGTCAGGTCCTGCCCGGCCAGCTGGTCCATCGCCGTGGTATTGCTGGTGAAGTTCTTGGTATCGGAGAGTATGCCCATCAGCATGATCCGGGCCATGTCCCGCGAGATGGGAACCTCGCACTCCAGATAGCTCAGGTACACCAGCGTGGCGGTGGAGCCGACGGGGGCCGAACGCACGCTGATGAATTCGCTGTTCTGGACGCTGCCGATGCCGTGGTGATCCAGCACGCCGACGATCCGGGCCAGCGGCATCTCGTCGATCGCATGGGTATAGGCGCTGTGGTCAACCAGCACGAACTGCCTGTCCGTGGCGTCGTCGATCACCTGGGGCGGCTCGATGCCAAAGCATTCCAGCGCGTATCTCGTCTCGTTGTTGATGTCCCCGGCGACCGCTGCCTGGGCCTTCACGCCCAGCGCGTTCAGCAGGTTCGCGTAGGCCATCGCGGCGCTCACGGTGTCGGAATCCGGGTGGCGGTGGCCGATGACATAGGTCACGTCCTCGCCGAAATCGGTATTCAATATCATGCTTCGGTAAGCCCGGGCCAGCCGCGTGGGCTGGCCCTCACCGTCCGCTATCGCCGTGCTCGCCGGCAACGCCAGTAACAGGATCAGGAACAATGCCATCCGTCTTGTCAAACCATTCATGCCGGTTTCCCCTCTTCACCTGTCGATATTGTCCATGTCCGCCTGAGCGCAGCGCGCGGACGCGCCTCAATCGGCGGAAACGACTTCTTCAGCCGCGTCCGCGCGCTCAAAGACCACTTCAGTCTCGGGGTCGTGGTCGTCGTACCAGGTCAGGTACACTTCCTGATCGTCTTCGACAAAGGCGAATACGCCCGTGGTGCCGGCGAGCTTCGCCTCACCCAGCTCCACCGCCTCATCGGAGTCGGTGATCGGCACATCCCAGAACTTGCCCTTGTCGTAGACAAAGCCGTTCACGTCGCAGTCGTAGTAGATGGTCGTCTTGAAGATGTACGCGCCGTGCGTCATCGGGGCCGCGATCTCCACGTCCCAGCCGCGCGCCTCGTTCTTTTCGACGGTCATCTGCGTAAACTGCGTCTCGGCCTCCAGCCACTCGCCGGAGAGCAGCGGATCCTGCTCCGCCTCGTCGGGAGAGAACGCCTCGCTGTCGCCGGTGACCTCCTGCACTGCGCCGTCCGCCACGCGCAGATCCCAGGTGAAGCGCTTGTCGCAGGCGATGCCGATATAGTGCCCCACGCCGACCGTCACATCGCCGTCGCCGGTGGGCTCGTAGCGAACCACATAGGTGCCCTCGAGGGTGTCCTCGTACGCCAGCTTCACCACGGAATCGTCCTGGGCCATGTCGTCGGCGATCCAGCCCAGGTCGTCTCCCGCGCCGATCTGAATGACGAAGCTGCCGTCCTCCATCAGCGTGTTGACCTCAAGGCCCGCCTCGTCCTGTGTCCCCTCCGCCAGCGCGGCGATGCCGCACAGCATGAGGGCAATGGTCAGCATTACGGAAACATACTTTTTCATGATGAATACTCCTTTCAATATCAACCGCCGGTCGTTCCGGGCGGCGTATTTCGTCAGTTGCCTTGATAGATCTGCGCAAGCCCTCCGTGGGAGGTCTCGCGGTACTTCTCGTTCATGTCCAGGCCCGTTCGGTACATGGTGGTCACCACCTCGTCGAACGAGATCTTGCGGGTCGAATACAGAAAGCGGGAGAGGTTGACGGAGCTGATGGCGCGCATGGCGGCCACGGCGTTGCGCTCGATGCAGGGGATCTGCACCAGGCCCTTGACCGGGTCACAGGTCAGGCCCAGGTTGTGCTCCATGGCGATCTCCGCCGCGTACTCGATCTGGTCGATGTTCAGCCCGTACAGCGCGGCCAGCGCCGCGG
Source organism: Clostridia bacterium (assembly GCA_017540445.1). GTDB lineage: Bacteria > Bacillota > Clostridia > Christensenellales > Aristaeellaceae > UBA2862. Next base: position 7,717 of record JAFYBB010000046.1, read on the forward strand.
CGGTCATCGAACAGGCGCTGCCGATCTCCGCCTGGCAGCCGCACTGGGCGCCGGAGATGCTGGCGTTGGTGCGTATCACATTGCCGATGATGCCCGCCACGGCCAGCGCGTCCAGTATCTCGTCCTCCGGAAAGCCCCGGTCCGCGTGCATGTAGTACATCACGGCGGGCAGCACGCCGCAGCTGCCGCAGGTGGGCGCGGTGACCACGATGTGCTCGTCGGCGTTCTCCTCGCTGACGGCGTAGGCGTAGGCGGCGATCACCCGGTTCATGGTCACGTCGGCGCTCTCGTTGTAGCAGCGCTTTTCGTAGAGCGTTTTGGCCTTGCGGGCCACGCCCAGGCCGCCGGGCAGCACGCCCTCGGCGCACAGGCCGCGGCGGACGGCGTCCTTCATGGCCTCCCAGACCGTCTTCAGATACGCGCGCAGCTGATCGTCCTCCATGCGGTAGATGAACTGCGCCAGGTTCAGGCTCCTGTCGCGGCAGATCTTCAGTATCTCCGTGAAACTTTTCTGGGGATAGACCTCGATCTCGTCCTCGGAGGGCTCGCCCTCGATGCGGATCGAGCCGCCGCCAATGCTGAATATCCGGTTGGCCCCGATCCTCTCCCCGCCCCTGAACGCCTCGAACAGCATCGTGTTGGGATGGGGCAGGTCCGCCTTCTCCCGGTCGAACAGCACCTGGGCGCCCGGCAGCGCCGAGCGTATGGCCTTGCCGGTGCCGTGGCCCTCGCCGGTAAACGCCAGCGACCCGTACAGCGTCACGCAAAAGCGGTCCGCCGCCGGGAAGCGCGCGCCGAAGGTCTTCGCGGCATGGTACGGGCCCACCGTGTGCGAGCTGGAAGGGCCGTTGCCGATCTTGTACACGCTCTTGATGGTCTTCATCGCAGCTTCTTCTCCCCCCATTGTTTTACCCCAGCGCCATGGACAGCGCGCCGAACAGCATCAGCATTGCCGCCAGCAGCATCAGCTCCTGGGGGATGTGGTTCAGCATCAGCCCCGCGCACTCCCGCATGAAGGCGTTGGGCCAGTACCACCAGCGGGTGCGGCTGCCCATGCCCTCGGCCTGCAGCCCGGCCCGCCGCGCCCATACGCCGCTGCGGAACACGTGGTAGTTCGTGGTCGAAAAGACCACCGTTGGGCCCAGCGCGTTTTGCTCGATCAGCACTCTGGAAAACTGCATGTTCTGAAACGTATTGTGCGATTTATCCTCTGTGACGATGCGCGCTTCGGGTATGCCCTGTTCGAGCAGATAGCGCTTCATGGCCTGCGCCTCCGGCATCGGCTCGTCCGCGCCCTGGCCGCCGGAGGGCATCAGCACCGCTTCGCGGCCCGTCGCCTCCCGCTGGCGCTTCCAGTAGTCGATGGCCCGGTCCACCCGGCCCTTCAGCAGCGGGGTCAGCGTGCCGTCCCTTCTGAATCTGCAGCCGAGTATCACGATGCAGTCCGCGCCTATGTCCGGGCTGTGCCGCGCGGCCTTCAGGCCGCAGACGATCGCGCCGATCAGCATACACTCAAACCAGGCAAAGCCGGTGGCGTACACGTTGCACAGCGTGTCCCACAGCCGTATCTCCCGCTCGGAACCGGAGACGTTCCGGCTGTACAGGAAAAACGCCAGCGCCTCGCCCGCGACCAGCGCGAGCCCGATGCCAATGCCCAGCATGTTCTTGGGGCTGAAGCCCTCGTGCCGCACCAGCGCCGCGTTGCTCACCGCCATCGCCGCCGCGAAGGCCACGACCGGCAGCGCGGTCAGCATCATGAACCGCCAGCTGGCGCCGGTGATCGCGGTATAAGCGACCAGCATGTTGTACTCGTAGGGCCGCAGCATGTGCCGCACCGTGATCGCCAGCATCGTCAGCCCAGTCAACAGCGCGAACAGCGCAAAGCCTGCCGCGTACATCGTGTCGTAGGCGTAGAACGCCGGGCCCGTCGCGCGGCGATAGGTATAGAGCATGATCGCCGCCACCGCCAGGCAAAAGGCCGTGAACGCCCCCAGCACGACGGTGTCGCCGGTAAAGCCGCCGGTGACGCCGTCGTAGATCGTACCGAAGCGGCCCACCTGAAGGTGCATCACGTATTCGCGGTCGTTCCCGGCGCTGACGTCGACGTAGGTCTCACCGGCATGTAGCGGGTAGATGGGCACGTGAATAAAGCCGTCCCTGACCTGCGGCGCGCCGCGGTCGATCACGCCCGGCGTCTCGTCCACAAAGCGGAGGTCCTCCGCCCGGACGTTTTGAACGCCGATGGGGATCGCGGCCGTGTATGCGCCGCGCATCGCCACGCGGGAGACGGCGCAGACCGCGAGCAGTATGAGCGCCAGCACGGCGATTTGCAGGGATGCCTTCTTCATGCGTGCCTCCGGGGCCGGGCAGTTTCACACGGCGCCGGGTATCCCGACAGGGTTTGGGATACCCGGGCCGAATGCCCGACAAGGGCGGGATTGGCCCGCCCTGTCGATCTTCTGTTTTTCACCGTGATATTCGGCGCTTACGGCACGAATACGCGGTTGATCTCGACGACCTTGCCGTTCTCGACGCGCGCCGTGGTGTTGTACTGCGTGAAGGCGTCGTTCTCGGAGGTCTGCATCGCCTCGACGATGCCGTCGGCGTTCACGGTGACGGGCTCCTTCTCGATGTCCCAGGCATCGGTGAAGGTGGCCTCGGGCGCGATCAACAGCGCGGTCTCGCCCTGGTCGGTGTAGGTGCTCATGTCGTCCAGGCCGCGGATGAAGAAGCCGTTGGAATCCTCTTCGCTGGCCAGCACGAACGCCCGCGCGTCCTGTTCCGCGTTGACCTCGATGCCGTACTCCGTCTGCTCCAGGGACAGCACCGGGACCTCCTCGCCCTCCACGACGATGGTGTCGCCCACCGCCAGCGTGTTGACGTCCACGATGTCGTACCAGTCCTGAGTGTAGATGTGCACCGCGTTCATGTAGATGCCGGACGCGCCGCTGAACACGTCGCCGCGGTCGAAGGACACGGGATAGGTGCCGTCCGCCAGGTTGTTCACGTCCACGTCGCTGGCCATGGGCGCGACGGTCTTGGCGCCTGCGGCGCTGGCGTTCTCAAAGGTCACGGCGTTGCTCAGCCACTTCGCGCCGGTCACCTCGGAGATGGCCATGGCCGCGAAGTTCAGGTTGCCCTCGCCCCACTCGTCGTCGGCGTTGAAGCTGCCGGAGACGCTGTTGGCCGCGCCGGGCTTCAGCTCGACGCCGTCCAGCACCATCACCAGGTTCTCCTGCTTGAAATCCGGCGTATCGCCGAAGGTCAGCAGCAGCGCGTTGAACATGGCCTTCTCGGTGCCCAAATTGGTCAGGGACCAGCTGTAGCTGGTCACGCCGCTGTCGTCCGCGCCGCCCTCGGCGGTCACGGTCAGCGCCAGGTTGACGGGGCTGTTCACGTCGCCCTCGCCCATCCAGGTGTCGGCGGGAATGGTCTCGAGCCAGGCGTTCACCACCGCGTCCACGTCGGCGGGGCGCACCTTGCCCTCCTCCACGATCATGCCCTCGGCCTGGGCGAAGCTCGCCAGCGCGGCGTCCAGCTTCTTGCCGTAGATGCCGTCGAAGCTGCCGGCGTCATAGCCGACTTCCTTGATGATCTGCTGCAGCGCGCGCACGTCCTCGCCCCTGCGGCCGCGCTCGAACACGGTGCCGGACTCGATGATCTCATGCTGCTCAAAGCCGCAGCCCCGGCACTTGCGCACGCGCTCGCCGGCCTCGGCGCGGGTCATCTGCTTCACGGTCTCCCACGGGCCGTAGTCGTGCTCCAGGTCCGCGCGGGTCTGGGGCCAGGCGATGCCGTCGGGGTTCAGATTGCGGTCCTGCTGGTACTTCATCAGGGCCTTCTCGGTGCCGCCGCCGAATATGCCGTCCGCGCCGCCGGCGTTCAGGTAGCCCTGCTCCACCAGCAGCTGCTGGATGTAGCGCACCTCTTCGCCCTTGGCCCCGCGGCGGATGGTGCCCTCGGGGTCGAAGTTCTCCTCGCCGCCCACGTGGCCGCACACCTTGCATACCTTCGAGCGGACGCCCGCGGAATGGTCGGTGGCCTCCAGCGTCACCCGGTATTCGTAGTCATGGGGCAGCTTGTCCAGCTCCTGCTTTTCCTCGGTGCCGCACACCTTGCAGGTGTGCACCCGCTCGCCCTTTTCGGTGCAGGTGGGCTCCTTGGTCATCTTCCACGCGCCGAAGTCGTGGTCCTCCAGATACTCTTCCTTCTGCTGCTCGCCGCAGTTCTTGCAGGTGCGCACGCGCTCGCCCTTCTTGGTGCAGGTGGCTTCCTTGCTCACCTTCCACTTGCCCCACTCGTGGTCGAGCTTCTTGGGGCTATCCTCCTGACGGATGCCGCAGAGCTTGCAGAAGCGATAGCGATAACCCTCATGTTCGCAAGTGGGCTCTATCTCGACCGTCCACTTTCCGAAATCATGCTTGCAGAAGCTCTGCGGCATCTCCTCGGACAGGTACTTCGTCAGGACCCACGCGATCTTCTGGCCACCCTTCTTGGTGTCCTCGATCAGTATGCCGCACCAGTCGCCTTTTTTGGTCACCAGTTCCACCATCACGGCGTCGCCGCCGCTCAGCTTCTTGAGCACCTTGCTCTCCTTGTCGGGCTGTTTGTAGGCCTTCACCGTCTCCTTCGTCACGTAGAGCGGCAGCGGACCGTCGTATTCCTTGGTCTCGACCTCGTCGGCCAGCGCCGACAGCACCGGCACGGCGATCGCCAGCACCAGCGCCAGCGCCATGATCATTCTCACCAGTTTCTTCATGTCTTGTTTCCTCCTTGTTCGTCGTCGATCGTCTTTTTTGTACCTGTATGTTGAGCGGCAATCGCCGCGCATACGCCTATTCAATGCCGTAGGGCTCGCCCTTGGCGTTGATCTGATCCTTCATCTGGTTGAACACGTTCTCCGGGCCCTCGCCGAAGTTGAACGCCACCGCGCTGTTGATCAGCTGGCCGCCGCCCAGCTCGCGCATCACCACGCGGGCCGCGGCCTCGTTCTCCTTGGCCGGGCGGAACTTCGCCCTCACGTTGTAGCCCGCGGCCTCAAACGGCAGCACGTACTGCTGCATCATCTCGTCGTAGTCGCCGCCCACGATGGGCAGCACGATGTTCACGCCCTTCATGTCGCCGGTCAGGAAGGCGTCGATGGCCCGCTGGAAGATGCCCATGCCCTCGAAGTGAATGGCATCCGCCGCCGCGCCGTGGCTCTCGATGTACTCGGGGATCTGGGCCTTGATCATGTCCGGGTCCAGTATGAAGGCGCCCATCGCCTCGCTGTCCGGATCGGCAATGAAGGTGGACTTGCCGCTGGCCGGCAGGCCCAATACCAGCTCCATCTGGTAATCGCGGTTCAGCGGACCGTCGTACACATAGTGATGCTTGCCGTTTTCATCCACGCTCTCGGTGCGCGCGGAGCCAAGGGATAAGAACCAGTTCTCCAGGTCCTCACGCAGCTGCTCGCGCTCGGGCGTGTCGATGTCGGCGGTAATGCCGTACACCGCCTTATAGTAGGTCGACAGCGCGTCCAGACCGATCACCACGGGACTGGTGCGAAGCTCTTCCATCGTGGGATAGTCCCCCGCCACAATGCGCTCGTAGAGCGCGCGGGCCTCGTAGGTCTGAATCATCAGGTGCTCGGGCGTCACTTCCCAGGTCACCGGCACGACGCCCTCGGGCAGTGCCGCCAGCGCGGCCGCCACGGGGTCGTCCGCGTCTGCCGTTTCCGCCTCCGCAGCCTCAGCCTCGGTGGTCTCAGCCTGCGACACCTCGCCGTTCGTCCCGTCCGCGGCTTCGGCGGCTTCCTCCACGGCCACGATGCGCTCCTGGCCGTAGGGGTTCTCGTAGCCTTCGCCGATGACGCCGCCCAGATCGTTGCGGATGTAGTCGATCAGTATCTCGTAGTCCTTCTTCTCCAACTGTGAGAGAATCTTTGCGCCGTCAAAGGCAGTTTGCCCGTCGCCGTGCTCCACCATCGCAAAGGACAGCGCGGCCAGCGTATAGGTCTTCTCCGGGTCCAGCGGCTCGCCGCCGACCAGCACGTTTTTGACGCGGTATTCGCCCTCAACGCCGGCGAACATGCCGTCGTCGTTCTTTACGCAGCCGCTTTCGATGTAGGTATGGATCTCATAGGTCAGCCCCGAGGTCTGCAGGAAACCGCCGTTCTCGCTGGGCACGGCCCGCACGCCCCACTCCAGCGCGTCCAGTATCTGCTGACCGGTGACCTGGGCCACCATGACGTGATCGCCGAAGGGATAGACTCTCATCGCGTCGTCGAGCGTGATCTCGCCCTTGGAA
>JAFYBB010000047.1 GCA_017540445.1 Clostridia bacterium
GATCAGCTCCGGCAGCACCTCGCTCCGCGGACCCTGCCGGTCCACCCGGCCGTCCCGGAGCACGACGATCTCGTCGGCGATGTTCAGTATGCGCTCCTGGTGGGAGATGATCATGATGGCGCTGTGGCGGATGTTCTTGCGCATGCCCTCGAACACCTCGATCAGGTTCTGGAAGCTCCACAGGTCGATGCCGGCCTCCGGCTCGTCGAACACGGACAGCGCCGCGCCCCGGGCCAGCACCGTGGCGATCTCGATGCGCTTCAGCTCGCCGCCGGACAGGCTGGCGTTGACCTCGCGGACGATGTAGTCCCGGGCGCACAGCCCCACGGCGGCCAGGTACTCGCAGGCGTCCGCCGGGGTCAGCTTCCTGCCCGCCGCCAGGCGCAGCAGGTCCAGCACCTGCAGGCCCTTGAAGCGCACCGGCTGCTGGAACGCGAAGGCGATGCCCAGCCGGGCGCGCTCGGTGACGCTCTTATCGGTGATGTCCTGGTCGTTCAGGAGGATGCGGCCCGAGGTGGGCTTTTCGATGCCCATGATCAGCCGCGCCAGCGTGGACTTGCCGCCGCCGTTCGGCCCGGTCACCACGATCAGCTTGCCGTCGGGCAGCGTCAGGCTGACGTCGCGCACGATCTCGCGGCCCGCGCCCTCGCTGTCCACCCCAAAGGTCAGATGTTTCAGTTCAAGCATGGATAACATACCTCGTCTTGCGTGGATATTCTGTACCCATTATAGCGGATCAATGCAAAGAATACATTGATTTGCGCCGAAGTTTGACGATTTCTTTGACAGGGCGGGCGGGGAGTGGTAGAATGGGGGCAATAGGGAATAGGCATTAGGCAATAGGGAATAGGCATTAGGGAATAGGCAATAGGGAGTAGGGATTAGGGAGTAGGGGTTCGAGGGGACAGGGGACAGGGGACAGGGGACGGGGTACAGGGAACAGGAGGGATTTGGATGAATGAGATTACCACCAGTGTGCAGATCGTGCTGCCGCAGCATTGCAACGGGTATAAGAAGCCCCGCCTGTTTGGCGGGCAGATCATGGCTTGGATCGACGTGGTGGGCGGGGTGGCGGCCCGACGCTACACCCACAGCGCGGTGACCACCGTGTGCGTGGACAACCTGAACTTTCTGAACCCCGCCTACCTGAACGACACGGTGGTGCAGGAGGCCCGGGTCACCTGGACGGGCCGGACCTCGCTGGAGGTGCGGGTGGACAGCTACGTGGAGCGGCTGGACGGCGTCCGGGAGCCCGTGAACCGCGCCTACCTGGTGTTCGTGGCGCTGGACGAGCATGACGCGCCCATACCGGTGCCGCCCTTCACCCCCGAGACCGACGCCGAGCAGCGGGAATACGCCGCCGCGCTGGAGCGCCGCCGGATACGGCTGGGGCGATAGGGCTCACTTCTTTTTTCCGAATATGGCCTTGAACAGCGTGCGCTCCAGCTTGCGCTGGCGGCCCTGCCTGGTCGTGGGGATGCCGGTCTTGCGGGCGATGGCCTGCTTGAGCCGCGTGATGCCCAGGGCCCGCTTCCAGCTGAAGGTCAGGCCGGGGATTCGGAACTTCTTTTTCGTCGCCATGTTTAGGCCTCCCGTCTTTTGGTCGGCGCCGGTCACGTTCCGGCGAATTCGTACAGCTCCTCCGGCGTCGTGAAGATGTCCGCCGCCAGGGCCGAGCCGTCCTGGTAGACGATCATGCCGTCGCCGGTCTGCTCATCAAAGCCCCAGCCCGCCACATCCTTTTCCGGGTGGATCAGGTACAGCTGAAGGCCGTTGCTCACCGAATAGACGGCGAACAGCCGCCTCTGGTACCCGGCCACCATCACCAGGGTCCCGTCCCGGTTGAACTGGATGCCCTCCAGCGACACCCTGCCGTTCAGGTCCTTCCAGAATTGCAGCACCTTTCCGGTCTCCAGGTCGTAGACGGCCACCGTGCCCATGCTGCCGGCCACGCCGAGCAGGCGGCCGTCCGCGGAGAAGGACGCGTCGCCGATGCTGACGGTCCCATTCATCGGGTGCCCGTAGAGGCGGTACGCGGGCTCGCTGCCGCAGGTGGCGTCGAATACCTTGATGTGGTTGGCCGCGTTGATCATCACGTAGTATCGCCCGTCGGGGCTGATCAACAGCCGCATCGCGAAATTGTTCTCCGTGCTGCCCCAGGATACCGGGTCATAGGGCGTGTAGTCCCCCGCGGGCTCCGAGAAGTCCGGCACGTCGAGCAGCGTGCCTGCGTACCGCTCCAGACGGCGGTAGCTCCCCTTGCCGGGCATGGTGTCCTTGGAGGCGTTGTCGCGCTGGATCAGCAGGTATTGGCCGGTGGGGTCCGCGGCCAGCACCGTCCCGGGCGCGGCGGCGTAGGCGCTGCCGTCCGACACCCGGTAGATGGTCCTGCTGCCGATGAAGAACTGCCCGTCGGCGGAAACCGTCGCGGCCGAATCCTCGACCGTCGCCAGGCACTCACCGTTACCGGCGTCGTAGATGCGGCCGCTGTCGAATATGCGCCCGCCCGTCCACGCGGCGGCCTGGACCATCGCCGCCTGCCCGCTGGCCGGATCGTCGAATTCGCCCTGCCACACGACGGCGTCGTCCTCCAGCCGGACCGCGATGACGCGGTCCCACTGGCGCAGGTACAGCGTCGCGCCGTCCGGGGACAGGCCGCAGGCGCTGATGGCCGCTTGCGCCTCGGGTACATACCGGTACGCCCGCTGTTCGCGGGTATCCACCGCCAGCACCTGGGGTGTGACGGGATTGATCCAGAGCACAAAGCGCCCGTCCGCCGATGCCTGGCAGGCGGAATACTGGCACGCGCTTTCGGCCTGCGCGGCGAAGGGAACGGTGGCGGATTCGGAGGACGGGTCCCAGTTCAGTATGCCCTGCTCGAAGCAGACCATGACGCCGTCGCCGGCGAAGGCCGCGCCCGAGGGCCAGGGGACCTCCAGCGCGTGCAGCGTCGCGCCGGTTTCGGCGTCCAGCACGTAGACCCGATGGCCCGTCATAGAGGTCGCTGCCAGGAAGCGCCCGTCGGCGCTCCAGGTGAGGGAGGTCAGCTGCAGGCTCGAGGGCATGGCGTCCCAGAGCGCCTCGCCGGTGTCCGCCCGGAAGCAGAACACCGCGGCGGAGGAGACCACCGCGGCGATGCGGCTGCCGTCCGGGGAGAACGCGCACATCTCGGCATACGCCCCCGGCAGGTCCAGCGCGGCGTCGATCGAGAAATCGCCCATGTAGCAGGTGGCCGCCAGCGCGTCGTTCACGGCGTCCGACTGATAGCCGTTCAGCTGTGCCGACACGTCCCGCGCTTCCAGCGCCAGCGTCCGGGCCTCCTGGCGGCGGTGCTCCGCGGTCCGGGACAGCGATTTTTCGACCAGCAGGTCGCACTGGTTCCGGGCCGCGATCAGGCGCTGCGCGTCGATGCGGGCGTTTTGTATGAGCGCGTAGGCCAAAAAGCCGCCCAGGATCAGCGTGGTCGTTCCGCTGATTGCCAGGCCCCTTCGGACCGTGCGCCGGTGCTCCCGCTGGTAGAGGTCGTCGTAGGCCACGCCCAGCATCGGCGCCAGCAGGCGCAGCTTCTCGCGATTGAGCTTTTTCAGGCGCTCCCGGAGCGAGCCGCCCCGGACGTCGCCGGCCAGGGGCTCCTTGGCGATGACGTTGCCGTCTTCGTCCACCGCGAAGCGGAGCGCCTCGGGGAAGCTGTCCTCGGGCGCGCCCTCCACCAGCAGCGTCAGCACGCGGTCGGCGGGATGGTGCTTCAGGAAGTAGTCGACCTCCCGCAGGCACCAATTGCTCTGCAGGTACCTGGGGCTGCATACGCAGATCAGCCAGGCGCTGTTGTCCAGCGCCGTCTCGATGTCCCTGCCCAGGTTCGCCGAGAGCGGCAGCTCGTCCTGGTCCCGGAAGACCTTGCCCGGGTGACGGACGCCCATCTGCCTGCGCAGGGCCCCGGGCAGCGTGTACCGCTCGATCAGCCGGTGCAGCCGCACGGCGATCTTCTGGTCCGGGTCGGCATGGCGATAGCTGATAAACGCGCAGAAGGTTCTCTCACTCATGCTATCAAATGACGCAGCGTCACGGGCAACCCCTGACGCAGCGCGGTCCTTTTGTTGATTCCATGAAAAGAGTATAGCACACCCCGCCGCATCCATCAAGCCCCGGGCCGGCGATTTGTGTTGTTGTGGGGAAAGACATGTGATATAATGATTGTGAAAGCCGTGAACTGCCGACAAATGAGGAGGTAATATCATGAAGAAGCTGCTTGTGATGCTGACGATACTCTCGCTACTGCTCACACTGCCAGCCCTCGCGGAGAGCGGCGGCACGGGCGACATACTGGACGCGCTGGGCAGCGACGTCTACCGCGCCACCTACGACGCGCTGCTGGCCGGCGAGGTGGTCGCGAAGGGCAGCAAGGGCGAGACCGCCAGGGGCGTGCAGCAGACGCTGGCGGACTTCGGGCAGGACATCGCCGTGGACGGCAACGTCGGTCCCAAGTCCATCGCCGCGCTGAACGCGGTGCAGGCGGCCTTCGGGCTGGATCAGACCGAGGCGTTGGACGCCGCCGGCTACGCAGCGCTGCTGCCCCGGCTGCTGATCGCCACCGACCCGGAAGGGGCCGAGGCGCTGCTGGTGCCCGGGATGGAACAGGGCGAATTCGACTATGCCCGGGCCTGCGCCTGCGCCGTCCGGGGGCAGTTCGCCTCTGCCAGGCACTGGTTCGAGCAGAGCCAGTACGGCGACTGGGAGGCCCGCGCCGAGGCCTGCGTGCAGCCCTGGCCCAAGAACGGCGTGCTGTACAAGAACCCGGAGGTCAAGGGCAGCAACACCGAGCTGGTGGTGCAGTTCTACACCAACCCCGACACCGCCATGCTGGTGAAGATCTACACCGAGGACGGCGAGACGCTGGCCCGCACGCTGTTCATCGGCGGCACCGGCAAGGCCACGGTATCGATGCCGGCGGGCAGGTACATCATCAAGGACGGCACCGGCAAGAACTGGTACGGCGAGGAAGAGAGCTTCGGCGACGAGGGCAGCTACGAGATCATGACCTTCGACGACGAGGGGCAGCAGGTGGTGGAGCTTCAGAAGAACTACCGATCCACCATCACCGTGAACGTGCAGGAGGAGAACCCCAACGCCGACTACGTCGGCTCGGATGAGGAGAACTGGCGGGACTTCTGACAGGTCATCGCTGCCTCAACAGAATAATCGCGCCCCGGAGCGTCGCTCCGGGGCGCGGTTTGCAATAGGTTGGATCATGTGACCCGGATGGAGCCCGGCACGATCGGCCTTTCCCTGAACAGGGCGGGCTTACAGTATGTACTTCCGGACGTCCTTCTGGTGGATGTCGCCGGAGAGCTGGGCCTTCACGTATTCGGCGTTCACCTTCACGCTGATCTCGGGGGCGTCGCCGCCGCCGGCGTTGAAGGCGATGTCGTTGAGGATGCGCTCCATCAGCGTGTGCAGCCGGCGCGCGCCGATGTTCTCGCTGGACTCGTTGGCCTGCCAGGCGTATTCGGCGATCTCCGCCAGCGCGGAATCCTCGAACTCCAGGCTGACGCCGTCCACCCCCAGCAGCAGCTGGTACTGGCGGATCAGCGCGTTTTCCGGCTGGGTCAGTATGCGCCGGTAGTCCTCCACGGTGAGGGGCTTCAGGTCCACCCGCACCGGGAAGCGGCCCTGCAGCTCGGGGATCAGGTCGGTGACCTTGGACACGTGGAACGCGCCCGCGGCGATGAACAGCACGTGGTCGGTCTTCACCGGGCCGTACTTGGTGTTCACGGTGCTGCCCTCGACGATGGGCAGTATGTCGCGCTGCACGCCCTCGCGGCTGACGTCCGGGCCGTGCCCGCCGCCGCGGCCCGCCACCTTGTCGATCTCGTCCAGAAACACGATGCCGTGCTGCTCGGCGCGCTCAATGGCCTCGCTGTACACCTGGTCCATGTCGATGAGGTTCTGCTCCTCCTCGGAAAGCAGTATCTTGCGGGCCTCCCGCACTTCCACCTTGCGCAGGTGGGTCTTCTTCGGCAGTATGCTGCCCAGCACGTCGTTCATGTTCATGTCCATGCCGGGGATCTCCGGCTGGGGCATGGACTGCTCCACCTCGACCTCCACGATCTCGTGCTCCAGCTCGCCCCGGCGCAGGCGCTCGCGCACGTCGCCCTGGCGGACCGCCAGCGCGGACCTCTCCTCGGGCGAGGGCTCCGGCGACTTGGGCTTGTTGCCCAGCAGTATGTCGATGGGGTTGGCAGGCTTGCGCTTCTGCGTGTGGGTTAGAAGCTCCACCAGCCGGTCCTCCACGGCGGCCTCGGCGCGGATGCGCACGCGCTCGGCGTGCTGCGCCTTCACCAGGCGGATGGAGGCCTCCACCAGGTCGCGGATGATGCTCTCCACGTCGCGGCCCACGTAGCCCACCTCCGTAAACTTCGTGGCCTCCACCTTCACAAAGGGCGCGTCCACCAGCCTGGCAAGCCTGCGGGCGATCTCGGTCTTGCCCACGCCGGTGGGGCCGATCATCAGTATGTTCTTCGGCGTGACCTCCTCCCGGATGTCCTCCGGCAGCTGGGCCCGGCGATAGCGGTTCCTGAGGGCCACGGCCACGGCGCGCTTGGCCTCGTCCTGGCCGACGATGAAACGATCCAGTTCGCGAACGATCTCGCGGGGGGTGAGTTCTGTCATGGTCTGTTCCTTTCAGTGGTCAAACGGTTTCCACGATGATGTTTCCGTTGGTGTACACGCAGATGTCGGAGGCGATTTTCAGCGCCTTCTCCGCGATCTCCGTCGCGCCCAGATCGGTGTTCTGCATGAGCGCCCGCGCCGCGGCCAGGGCGTAGTTGCCGCCCGAGCCGATGGCCAGCACGCCGTCGTCGGGCTCGATGACCTCGCCGGTGCCGGAGATCAGCATCAGGTTGTCCCTGTCGGCGCACAGCAGCAGCGCCTCCAGCTTGCGCATGGCGCGGTCCATCCGCCAGTCCTGGGCCAGCTCCACCGCCGCCCGGGGCAGGTTGCCGGAGTACTGGGTCAGCTTGTCCTCGAATTTTTCAGACAGCGCGAAGGCGTCGGCCACGCTGCCGGCAAAGCCGATCACGACCTTGCCGCCGAATATGCGGCGCACCTTCTTCGCGGTGGCCTTCATGATGGTCTTATCGCCCATGGTCACCTGGCCGTCGCCGGCAATGGCGATCACGCCGTCCCGCTTCACGGCGCAGATGGTGGTGCCGCGAAACATGCTGGTGGGTTCATAGCTCATATTGTTTCACTACCTCGTTCAGTGTATCGATGGCGACTTCGCTCAGCTTTTCGTAGCGGTTTCGCTTGCCCTTTACCCGCAAGGGCAGGGGGTCCAGTATGCCGAAGTTGGCGTTCATCGGCTGGAAGTTGGGGGTGGGGGTGGTCACGTGGCGCGCCAGCGCGCCGAGTATCGTTCTGCCGGTGAAATCCGGCTCCGGCCGCCCCGCCAGGGCCTTCGAGAGCCCCACGGCGGCCACCAGCCCGCTGGCGGTGGATTCCATGTAGCCCTCCACGCCGGTCAGCTGCCCGGCGAAGCGGATCAGCGGGTCGGATTTCAGCGCGTAGTTCGCGCCCAGCACCCGGGGCCCGTTCAGATAGGTGTTGCGGTGCATCACGCCGTAGCGGGCGAACTCCGCGTGCTCGAGGCCCGGGATCATGCCGAACACCCGCTTCTGCTCGCCCCACTTCAGCCGGGTCTGGAAGCCGACCAGGTTGTACAGCGTGCCCTGCGCGTTCTCCTGGCGCAGCTGGACCACCGCGTAGGGCTCGCGGCCCGTGCGCGGGTCAGTAAGTCCCACCGGCTTCAGCGGCCCGAAGGCCAGCGTCTGGCGGCCCCTGGCGGCCAGTATCTCCACGGCCAGGCAGCCCTCGAACACCAGCTTCTTTTCAAAGTCGTGCAGCTCGGCCAGCTCCGCGCCCATTAGGGCGTCGTAGAAGGCGTTGTACTCGGCCTCGGTCATCGGGCAGTTCAGGTAGTCGTCCGAACCCTTGCCGTAGCGGGAGGCGCGGAACACCTTCGTCATGTCCAGCGAATCGGCGGTGACGATGGGCGCGGCGGCGTCGAAGAAGTTCAGCGCCGCGGAGCCCGTGCGCCGGGCGATGGCGTCCGTCAGCGCCGGGTCGGTCAGCGGGCCGGTGGCGACGATGGCGGGCGCGTCCGGGATGTCGTCCGCCAGACCGGTCTCGGCCTTGATCAGCGGGTGGCCCTTGATCGCGGCGGTGATCCGGTCGGAGAACTGCTCCCGGTCCACGGCCAGCGCGCCGCCCGCGGGCACGCGGCTCTCCTCCGCGCAGCGCAGGATCAGGCTGTTCATGGCGCGCAGCTCGGCCTTCAGCAGGCCGGAGGCATTCGACAGCTGCTCGGCCTTCAGCGAGTTGGAGCAGACCAGCTCCGCAAAGCCCGGGTAATGGTGAGCCGGACTGTACTTCAGGGGCTTCATTTCGATCAGGCGCACCGGTATGCCCCGGTTTGCCAGCTGCCAGGCGGCCTCGGAGCCCGCCAGCCCCGCGCCGACGACGGTCACGGGGGAAGGATTGGTCGACATTGTGTTACTCTCCCGGTGGGGCCGGCGCGGCGCGTCAACCCAAGTCGATGGAATGCCAGATTTTCTCGCCCTGCTCCGTCAGGAAGTCCAGCACGGGCTGGAACTCCTCCTGAAGCGCCGTGGTGAAGTCGCCCCCGTGCCGCATGACCTTTATCATCAGCATGGCGACGAAGAGGAACAGAAACGTGACGATGATGATGGCGATCATCCGTCGGATCATCTTCATGGCGTTTTACCTCGTAAGGGGTCGCGGTCGGGGTTATTCGGCCTCCTCGCCGGCCTCCACCTGCACCTTGTGGCGGCAGGTCTCGTTGGCGCACATGTGGTACAGCGTGTCGCGGCCGCCGCGCTTCAAGACCATGTAGCTGCCGCACACGGGGCACTTCTGCGCCACCGGGCGGTCCCAGGACACGAAGTCGCACTCCGGGTACTTCTCGCAGCCGTAGAATTTGCGGCCCTTGCGGCTGATGCGCTCCAGCAGCTCGCCGCCGCACTTGGGGCAGGGCACGCCGATGTTGTTCGGCAGCGCCAGCGTGTGCCGGCAGGCGGGGAAGTTGGGGCAGGCCAGGAAGCGGCCGTAGCGGCTCATCTTGTAGACCATCATCGCGCCGCACTTCTCGCAGGGCACGTCGGACACCTGGTCCTCGATGGCCACCTTCTCGATGCTGGCCTCGGCCTTCTCCAGGTCCTTCTCAAAGGGCCCGTAGAAGTCGGCCACGATCTTCTTCCACTCGGCCTTGCCGGCCTCCACGTCGTCCAGCTGGTCCTCCATGTCGGCGGTGAAGGTCACGTCCACGATGTCCGGGAAGTTCTTGCACATCAGGTCGTTGACGATCTTGCCAAGCTCGGTGGGGATCAGGCGCTTGTTCTCCTTGGCGATGTAGCCCCTGCGCCCGGTGATGGTGGAGATGGTGGGGGAGTAGGTGGACGGCCTGCCGATGCCCATCTCCTCCAGCGTGCGCACCAGGCTCGCCTCGGTGTACCTTGGCGGCGGCTGGGTGAAGTGCTGCTCGGCGTTCATCTCGCCCTGGCGCGCGGCCATGCCCTCTGTAAGCTCCGGCAGCGTGCCGTTCTCGGCCTCCTCCTGGGGGTCGTCCACGCTCTCCACGTACACGGCGCTGAAGCCCGCGAAGCGCAGCTTCTGGCCGTTGAAGTGGAAGCGCGTGCCGTCCTGGGCGTCGATGTCCACCGACAGCGTGTCGTACAGCGCCGGGGTCATCTGGCTGGACACGAAGCGGTCGAATATCAGCTTGTACAGCCGGTACTGGTCCCGGGACAGCGAGGCCTTGATGGCCTCGGGCCTGCGGTCCACCACGGTGGGGCGGATGGCCTCGTGGGCGTCCTGAGCGCTCTTGCGGGTCTTGTACACGTTGGGCTTCTCGGGCAGGTAGTCCTGGCTCCAGGTGTCCAGGATCAGCGCGCGCACGGCCTCCACGGCCTCGTCCGCGATGCGGGTGGAGTCGGTGCGGATGTAGGTCACCAGGCCCTGGGAGCCCTCGCCGGCCAGCTCCACGCCCTCGTAGAGCTGCTGGGCGATCTGCATCGTCTTCTGGGTCGAGAAGCCCAGCTTGCGGCTGGCCTCCTGCTGCAGGTTCGAGGTGGTGAACGGC
>JAFYBB010000048.1 GCA_017540445.1 Clostridia bacterium
CGCCTTATACGGCAATATCCGCAGGAAAGAGCGCTGAACGGTTGGAGACCCCTCTCCGCCCTTCGGGCACCTCTCCCCCTCACGGGGGTGAGGCAAGGGGGATAGCGCGGAGTTCGAAGCTTGCGCACACGCGCGGCAGCCTTGGCTCGCCCCGGTGACGGGATAGCGCAGGGTTCGAGGCTTGCACACGCGCGGCAGCCTTGGCTCGCCCCGGTGACGGGGAGAGCTGGCGCGCAGCGCCTGAGAGGGGAATCCCGAAGAAAAGGAAGCGCTAAAAACTATTCCGGCGCGATTCCCTTCCGCTTCGCGTCCTCGATCATGGCCTCTGTGTCCCTTCGCATCTCTTCGCGCAGGGCGGTCAGGTACGGGCTGAAGGCGGCGTCCTTTGCGCCGTAGGTCAGGTTCAGGTCGTACTCCAGCGGCAGCCAGGTCTCGATGTCGCACTCGTTGTGACTCTGTATGGCCTCCATGCGGTCCAGGGCCTTGTAGAGCTTGGCCTCGGGGGTTTGAAGGGCCTCCATCTCGTCAAACAGCGCGGACAGCGCGTCGGGCCAGGGCGCGGGCAGGGCGGCGATCAGCGCGTCCACCGCGCGGCCCTCGACGGCGCGGTCGGCGTCGGTCTTCACGAACGTGGGAATGTCGCCGGTGACGGCCTCGCCCAAATCGTGGATCAGGCACATCCGAATCACCCTGTCGATGTCCACATCGGGAAACTCATCCTGCACCAGCATGGCCATCAGCGCGACGCGCCAGCTGTGCTCGGCCACGCTCTCCTGCCGCCCGCCGGCGGTCCAGCAGTGGCGCGTGGCGTCCTTCAGCCGCGCCGCCACCCTCAGAAATTCGATCAACGCCCGCGCGTCCATAGATACATCTCCTTTCAACAAACAGGGAGCAGGGCGCTGTTCCCTGTCCCCTGTTCCCTATTGCCTAATCCCTATTGCCTAATGCCTACTCCTTACTTCTTCTGCTTACTCCGATACGACAGCACCACGCTCTGCAGTATGATGAAGAAGCCGAGCATTGCGCCGCTGGCCATGTCCTGCCACCAGGAGGCGTTCAGCGGGCTCAGGGCGATGATCTTCTGGATCGTGGCCAGTATCAGCACGCCGAACAGTGTGCCGACCACATTGCCGACGCCGCCGGTCAGCAGCGTGCCGCCGATGATCGAGGCCGCGATGGCGTCCATCTCGCTGCGCATGGCCACGCTGGCGTTGCCGGCGGGCTTGTGGGTCAGGAACACGAACCCGGCGATGCCGCTGAGCAGGCCGCTGATCACGTAGGTCATGAAGCAGGTGCGCTTGACGTTGATGCCCAGCATCAGCGCGCTCTGACGGTTGCCGCCCAGCGCGTAGATGTTGCGGCCCAGGCGCACGTAGCGCAGCAGCAGGGCCATCACCAGCACCACGACCAGCGCGACCACCGCGCCGATCTCCAGCTTCGCGGGGATCAGGTTGCCGTTCTGGGCCACATAGCCCAGCCAGGAGATCTTGATCTTCGATTTCACCAGCGCCAGGAAGCCCTCGTGGGCCACCTTCACCGGGTTGACGGAGAGCATCGTGGTCAGGCCGCGGGCCAGGAACATGCCGGCCAGCGACACGATGAAGGGCTGGATCTCCAGATAGCTGACCAGGAAGCCCATGCCCGCGCCAAAGGCCAGGCCGATGCCCAGCGCCAGCAGCGCGGCCAGCGGTATGGACAGCCCGCCCGTGTGGGCGTTCAGGAATATGGAGCAGGCCATGCAGGTCAGGCTGATGACGCCGCCCACGGAGATGTTGATGCCGCCGCCGATCATGACGATGGTCAGCGCGCAGGCGACGATGATCAGGGCCGCGTTGTCGTTGAGCAGGTCAAAGATCTGCTGCACCTTCAGGAAGCCGCCGCCCATGAAGATCATCGCCAGGGCGTACATGACGACGAATATGCCGATGGATATGGTCATCAGCAGCTGGGCGTCGGTGAGGGGCTCTCTGCGCTTTGGGCGCGCACTGTTCTTCACACCGTTCACTCAGCGCACCCCCTTTCCCGCGGCGGTATGAAAGCCGCCGGAGCGCCGCTTCATCAGCGCGCCGATCTTCTCCTTGACCACCGGAGAGCCGGCCATCACGATGATGATGATGACGATGGCCTTGTAGGCCTTGACGTTGACGGGGCTCACCTTCATGGCGTACAGCGTGGTGGTCAGCATCTGGATGATGTAGGCGCCCAGTATGCTGCCCGACAGCTTGAACTTGCCGCCGCCCAGGTTGTTGCCGCCGATGGCCACCGCCAGTATGGCGTCCATCTCGATGTCCACCAGCAGGGTCTTGTGGTTCAGCTGGCCCAGGCGGCTGATGCCGATCAGGCTGGCCACCGACACGCACACGCCCAGCAGCGCGAAGGACAGCAGCTTGATGGCGACGGGGTTGATGCCGTTCAGCCGGGCCGCGCCCTGGTTGATGCCCACGGACTGGGTGTACAGGCTGATGTTGGTGAACCGGAACACCAGCGCCAGCAGCACGCTCACCAGAATCACGCAGAAGATCGGCGTGGGCACCGGTATGCCAGGAATCGTCATGCCGATGGAGCTGAGGATGGGGCTGGCCAGCTGGGGCGTGGCGTCGCCGTTGATCCAGTAGGCGATGCTGCGTCCGCAGGAGAAGAGGATCAGCGTGGCGATCATCGGCTGGATGCGGAACACGGCCACCAGCGAGCCGTTGAACAGCTTGAACAGGATCGTGGCCAGGCACGCGCCGATGAAGGCGATCAGCAGGGACGGGCCTGTGATGGCGCCGAAGGCCTGCAGTATCTTCACCAGCACCGCGCCGGAGATGGCGCCCACCGCGCCGACGGAGATGTCCTGCCCGCCGCAGGCCGCGGTGACCAGCGTCATGCCCATGGCGATGATGGCCAGCTCGCTGGCGCTGTCGATGATGCTGATCAGGTTGCCCGACAGCACCCGGTTGCCCGCGTTGTTCACCGCCACGCGGATGCTGAAGAAGGCGGGATCGCGGAACAGGTTAAACAGGATCAGTATGCCCAGGGCGATCAGCGGGATCAGCAGCTCCGCCAGGCTGGAAAAGGCTTTGCGCTTGCGCTTCATATCACTGTTCACCTCCCGCGATGGTCTTCATGACATAGCCCTGCGTCAGCTGCTCGCCCGTCAGCTCGCCCACGATCTTGCGGTCGCGCATGACGATCAGGCGGGAGCAGGTGCGCAGCATCTCCTCGATCTCCGAGGAGATGAACGTGACCGACATGTTCTCCTCGGCCAGCTTCAGCACCAGCTTCTGGATCTCCAGCTTCGTGCCCACGTCGATGCCGCGGGTGGGCTCGTCCAGTATCAGGTAGTCCGGGTGGGTCAGCAGCCACCGGGCCAGTATGACCTTCTGCTGGTTGCCGCCGGACAGCGACTTGATCGGCGTGTCCTGGGAGGCCGTCTTGATCTGCAGGGCCTTGATGTACTCGTCGGCGAACTGCTTCATCTGGGCCTTGGACATCGGGTGGAAGAAGCCCTTCATGACCTGCAAAGCCAGTATGATGTTCTCGCGCACGGACAGGTCGGCGATGATGCCGTCGCGCTTTCTGTCCTCGGGCAGGTAGCCGATGCCGTTCTTCATGGCGTCGTGGGGGCTGGAGATCTTGACCTCCCTGCCCTTGACGCGCACCTTGCCGCCGGTGACCCGGTCCGCGCCGAATATGGCGCGCACGCTCTCGCTGCGGCCCGAGCCCAGCAGGCCCGTAAAGCCGTTGACCTCGCCGCGGCGGATGCTGAAATCGTAGGGGCGGCATTCGGTGCTCGACAGCCCGTTGGCCTCGTATACGATCTCCTTCGCGCCGGCGCTCTTCTCGCCCACGGCCTCGAAGCCGGCCAAATCGTCCAGGTTCTTGCCCATCATCTTGGCCACCAGCTCCACCTGCGGCAGCTCCTCGATGGGGTATTCGCCCACCAGCTGGCCGTTGCGCAGCACGGTGATGCGGTCGCAGACCTCGTACACCTGCTCTAAGAAGTGGGTGACGAATATGATGCCCACGCCCCGGCTC
This sequence comes from Clostridia bacterium, assembly GCA_017540445.1. Lineage (GTDB taxonomy): Bacteria > Bacillota > Clostridia > Christensenellales > Aristaeellaceae > UBA2862. The sequence goes on from JAFYBB010000048.1 coordinate 4,021, forward strand.
TTCAGGTCGCGCATCAGCTTGAACAGGCTCTCCACTTCCTTGTCGTCCAGAGAGGAGGTGGGCTCGTCCAGTATCAGCACCTTGCACTGCATGTCCAC
>JAFYBB010000049.1 GCA_017540445.1 Clostridia bacterium
CCAGCGCGATGGACACGGCGAAATACCCCAGCATGATGGGGATGCCGTCCTTCAGGCCCTTCAAAAACCATTTCCTTCGGTCGGTCAGCATGTCGCGCCTCCTGGCTGTATTTGCACGACTTCAATGATACACGATTTGGGGAAAATGTCAAATGAAGGTTGTCGAAAATCAGAGCGTCACGATCATCGTGTACAAACGCAAAAAAAGCAACCGCCACTCTGCCAAGTGACGGCTGTTTTCGTGATTCGCGAGAATCACAACCAGGAAACAGTTAGGAACTGAGGAGCAACCGCGTGCGTGGTTTGCCCTTCGCTAATATTATAGAGCAAATCCCCGCCCCTGTCAATACTCCCGTCACCGGATGTCGTACAGGCGCTGCACCACATGGATTGATCCAACCCAGGCGGCGGTCACAGCGCCCCCGCCCTGTCCCCGCGGACGCTTTGGGCGCGACCTCGGATCAGGCGGACGACCGATCTGATCGCATACAGCAATAGGTGCAGCGCCGCGATCACCGCCGACACGGCGAAGAAGCCGCCCATGCCGGCCATCACGTCGGCAAACTCCATGCTGCCGGTGCCGGTGACGCTCTGGCCGATCTCGATGGCGAAGGTCAGCACCACCAGCACGGTCAGCGCGTAGATCCAGGTGATGACCAGCACCCGGTTGCGCCTGGCCAGGAGCCTGAACACCGGGTAGACCAGCAGGATCAGCGCAAGGCCGATGGCCCCGATCACCAGGAAATGCAGCTCCTTGTCGGAGAAGTTGGTTTCAAAGCTGTCGTTCAGGGTCATGATATATCTATGGGCGCGGGTGACCCACGCCACCAGCATGTGCAGGTACTTGGACATAGCGTTGCTCCCTTCGTCGAATGACATGTATTTTAGATGCAACATATGGCAAAAAGGTTGCACTTCTGAAATACATTCGCAAAAAATAGTCTGCGCGAAAACGGTCGAAAGCACGCTGGAAAAATTAAAAAGGGGCTGTTGCATTGTTGTGCAACAGCCCCTGCGCGTTATTCCTATCCCTGCATGCTGTTCATAAACGCCATCAGCATTTCGGCCAGCTCGCCGCGGGTGGCGGCGTCGGGATTGGCGGTCTCGGTCATCGGGGCCACCTGCGCGCCCGCCAGCGCGGACATCATGCTCCAGAAGTCCGCGGGGGCCAGCGGGGCGTTCAGGTCGGTGTCGTTCTGGGCCAGCCCGTACTCCACGAAGGCGGCCAGGCCCTCGTGGGCGTCCGGCTCGCCGCCGATCAGCGCGTAGGCCGCGGCCATCAGATCGCCGGTGGTGGCGGGCTCGTCCACGCCGAAGGCGTCGTCCGACGCCGGCGTCATCAGCCGGTTTTCAAAGGCGAAGCGCACGGCCTCGTAGTGTTCGCTGCCCTCGGGCGCGTCGGTGAACTCGATCTGCGAGGTGTCCACCGCGCCGAAGGGGTTCAGGATCGCGTCGAACAGGTCGGCGTTGGCGTTGATGGCCGCCGCGCCGCCGGCGGTGCGCCTTACGCCGCTCTCGATCATCTTCGCGTAGATGTCGGAATAGCCCTTCACGGCCTCGGGCGTCAGCGCCTTCAGCTCGCGCATCCGGGTCAGCGCCTCGTCCTGGGGCTTCTCCAGCAGCGCGGCCAGCGCGGCGTCGCTCGCGCCGGCGAGCTCGCCCTGCGGCATGGCCAGCGCGGAATAGGCGTTCATGATGTAGCCGTTGAGCGTGTCCTGATCCATGTCCATGCCCGCCACCAGCTCCGGCAGCGTCTGAAGCATCTGATAGGTCTCGGCGACGTTCGGGTCGCGGTCGGTGAAGGTCAGTATGCCGCCCGGATCGAGCGCCTGCTGCATGGGCGTGTACACGCCGTACTGATCCCGCAGCAGCGGGATCAGGAACGTGTCGGTCACCGCGCTGAGGGCCGCGTTCATGTCGCCGGTATAGCCCTCAAGCCCCAGCGCCTCATAGTCCGCCGCCAGCATGTTGAACTGTATGCCGCTGTCGATCACCAGCGCCTCGGATTTGGCGGGCACGGGCAGGTCGTACGCTGCGGGCTCGATCGGGCGGCTGTCCAGCGAGGCCAGGAAGGCGTCCGCCGCCTGCCGGTTCAGCGCGATGCTGTCGGCGCTGCCGGCGAACATGGTCACGGCGTTCGTCCGGTTGTTGAAATACGCCTGGATCGATTGCAGCTTCGCCACCGCGGCGGCGGGGTCGCTCTCAATGAGCGCCTGGGCCTGGCCCAGGAATTCGTAGTACTCCAGATCATGCATGTACGTGCTGTACCGGTAGAGGTCGCTGTAGACGGCGAGCGCGCGGCGCGCCATCACGCTCAGCGGCGACTGGGAGGTGCTGGTCTTCATGCCCGCGCGGATGGCCTGGACCTGCTCGCTCAGCCTCTGCGCGTCGTCCACCTTCGTGTCCAGCAGGATCTCCCGCATCAGGTCATAGCCCGACTCCAGATCGTCGTCCAGCGCGATCCAGCCGAGGCTCAGGTAGGGATGCCATTCGCCCGCGCCGTTCACGGGCGTGCTCATGCCGATCACGCCGCTGTACAGATAGCGGCTGATCCGCTTGGCCAGCTCCGCCTTCGTGTGCGCGGCGGTATCCAGCTCCATCACCAGGTCGGTGTACAGCTGGGCCCAGTGGATGTCCTCCTGGGCAAGCCCGGCGGCGTCCAGCAGCACGCCCACCTGGCCGATGCCCTCCACGCCGGCGACGGCGTCGATGCGGCGCGCGCCGTTCTCATCGATCTCGTCGGTCACGTCGTACAGCTTCCACTCTTCGGGCAGCGATTCCACCGTCACGGCCTGCAGGCTCGCCACCAGCTCGGACGTGTCCTCCTTCTCCAGCGGGGTGTTTGTGGCCTCGACGATCGCGGCGATCTCCGCGTCGGTCATGCCGGCCTTGACATCGGCCAGCTTCTCGGCCAGCGCGGCGTCGTGGGCCTCCTTCGCGCCGGGCTCGGGATACGTGGTCACCAGCGCGGTGGTCTGGCTGCCCACCAGCCACCTGGCCACGGCCTCGGCGTAGCGGCCGTCCCGGTTCCATTCGTCCATCAGGAACAGGCTGTCCTGGTAGTCCATACTCTCCCAGGGATTGCCGGTCGTGGCGTAATAGCCGATCATGCCGCTCAGGATGTTGTTCACCGGATCGCTGGTCTCGCGGGTCAGCTTGGCGGAGATGTTCAGCGAGGTCATCACGCCGTCCACCTGATCCTGGGGAAAGCCGTTGGCGGCCACGTTCTCAAGCGCCGCGTCCACGGTGGCCTTGAACACGTCCGCGTCCGCGGGATCGACATTGACGGCCAGGAACATGATGGCGAACTCCGGCCCCGCCTCTTCAATGTAGGCCGCGAAGCTGCCGTAGGGCAGGGCCTGCTGCAGCGACTGCTGGAAATCGGAGGCGTCGTCCGCCAGCAGGTCGGTCAGCGTGTTCATCAGCAGCTCCTGTTGCCGGTCGTCCTTCAGGCCCGGGCACACGAAGCCGTAGTAGATGACGGAGGCGTGCTCGGTGCCGGAGCCCTGCTCCACCGGGAAGGGCAGCGACTGGACCACGGGCTCGGTGATCGGGGTATAGCCGTCGTCGCTGCGGGTGAACTCCTTCTTCCCGTATTCGGAGAAGTAGCCGTCCAGCAGCTTCAGAAACGCGGTGTAGTCCTCGAACTGACCGTACAGGTAGCCCACGCAGTTGGAGGGATGGTAGTACAGGTCGTGATAGCCGGTCAGCATGTCGTAGGTCATGTCCGGTATGAAGTCCGGATCGCCGCCGGGATCGTTGCCGGCCATGGAGCCGGGGAACATGGCCCGCAGCGCGTTCAGATTGGCCACGCGCTGCAGCGTCCACGCGCCCTGCATCTCGGAGTACACGGTGCCCTCGATGCTCAGCGGGTCGTCGGCGTCCTCCATGCGGTAGCGCCAGGCCTCGGTGCGGTATACCTGCTCGTTCTCCATCAGCGTCGGGTTGAAGCAGCTGTCGGCGTAGTAGTCGGCGTACTTCAACAGCTGCGCCTCCGACAGGCTGGCCAGCGGATAGCAGGTGTAGCGCTTGCCGGTCATGGCGTTCATGAAGGTGTTGTAGGTCTGGTAGGACAGGTTGAACCACAGCGCCGAGGACGGATACTTCTTCGACCCGGCGGTGGTGGCGTGCTCGAACACGTGCGGCAGGCCCGTGTTGTCGATGGCGTCGGTAAAGAACGCCAGGTCGAAGGCGCGGTTGGTATCGTCGTTGGCGACGTAGAACAGCTCCGCGCCGGTCTTCTGGTGGACAAAGCGCACGACGGTCGCGCCGATCCTCGGCGCCTCGCGCGTCTCAAGGGCCTCGAAGCCGAACACCACGTCGCCCGCCACGGGCAGCGCGACGCCCACCAGCTCCGGAGCCGGGTCGGCGATGGACTTCTCCGCCAGCGCCGCGGACGCGAGGCCCGACAGCACGGCCAGCGTCAGCAGAACGGCCAACAGTTTCTTCATGACAACTCCTCCTTTGAATCATCGCCCCGGCCATGCGCATCGATGACCGGGGCGTTGCGAAAACCTGTGGATCACGCGGCGGGCGCGTCGTCCGCGAACAGGGCCTTCTGCATGGCCGCGCCGGCCACGCCGTCCTGCTTCAGGCCGGCGCGCTTCTGAAAGGCCTTGACCGCCTTCTCGGTGCCCTTGCCGTAGTCGCCGTCGGCGCTGCCCTTCAGGTAGCCCAGCTCCTTCAGGCGCTGCTGCAGCTTCATCACGTCGTCACCCTTGCTGCCCTTCTGCAGCGTGGTGTAGGTGGTTTCAGCTTCAGTCTTGGTCTCGGCCACAGTATCGGCCTGATCGCCGCCCTCCACCGCGGGCGCGGCGCCGCCGCGGGTGTACTGGTCGGGGCTGGTGGCGTAGACGTAGGCGATGCAGTCCACGCTGGCCGCCTTGTAGCCCTTCTCGTCCAGGTAGTCCCGGAAGGAGGTGTTCATCGGGCGGCGCACGATGATGGAGCTGCCGGGGGTGAGGGCCTTGTAGCTGTACATGTTGTCGGAATCGATGTACATGATGTTGCCCTTGTCGTCCAGCAGCGCGCGCACGATGGTCAGGTCGAACACGTTCTGGTCGGCGTCGTTGGTGACGGTGCTGGTGATGTAGTCGTTGCTCCAGCTGCCCTCGGCCACGTCGTCCTCGAACACGGTCACCTCGGGCAGGCAGAAGGTGGTCTTGCGCGAATCCTCGCGGCTGTTGATCTCCAGGTCGTACTTCACGACCTGATCCGGCGTCTCCACGCCCTCGATGCGGGGATTGAAGTACACATAGGTGTGCTCGCCCGGCTGCAGGTACTCGGCGTAGCGCCACATCGAGGTGCTGGAGCCCACCACGTTGCCGTCGGCGTCATAGGCGTTCATCGCGCCGGTGTCCAGCTTCAGCGGCACGTCGGTGTTGTTGTCCACCCGCGCGTACAGGTAGCAGTAGATCGTTTTCGTGCCGTACACGTGGAAGTTCTCCTGGGTCACGGTCAGCGCGGGGCCCTCGGCGCCCTCGGCGCACGCGGGCAGCGCGATGGCCAGCAGCGCCAGCGCCAGCATCAGTGCAAACAGTCTCTTCATAATTTACTCCCTCCTTGCGGTTTCACCGCTGTCTGATATACCACATCCGGTCCGTCCTGTCAACCGTCAGCGCCCGATTCCCTTCAGGAAGCGCTCCAGCCGGTCCATGGCCTCGCTGAGGTTCTGCAGCGACGAGGCGTAGCACATGCGCACGAAGCCCTCGCCCCCGGGGCCGAAGGCGGTGCCGGGAATGGCGGCCACGTGCTCCTTCAGCAGGAACTGCTCGCAGAACCCGGCGCTGGTCATGCCGGTGGAGCGGATGTCCGGGAAGGCGTAGAACGCGCCCCGGGGCTCAAAGCACTGAAGGCCCGCGCCCCGCAGCTTGTCCAGCAGGAAGCGGCGGCGGTAGTCGTAGTCCTTGCACATCATCTGGATGTCCCCGTCGCCGTTTTTCATGGCCTCGATGGCCGCGTACTGGCTGGTGGTGGGGGCGCACATGATGGCGTACTGGTGGATCTTCAGCATCTGTTTGATCAGCGGCTGGGGCCCGCACAGATAGCCCATGCGCCAGCCGGTCATGGCGTAGGCCTTGGAGAAGCCGTTGACCACCAGCGTGCGCTCGTACATGTCCGGGATGTTGGCGATGGAAAAGTGGTGCCCGCCGTAGGTCAGCTCGGCGTAGATCTCGTCGGAGAGCACCAGTATGTCGGTGCCCCGCAGCACCTCGGCCACGGCCTCCAGGTCGTGCCGCTCCATGATCGCGCCGGTGGGGTTGTTCGGGAAGGGCAGCACCAGCAGCTTTGTGCGCGGCGTGATGGCGGCCCGCAGCGCCTCGGCGGTCAGCCGGAACTCGTCCTCGGCCTTCGTCTCCACGAACACCGGCACGCCGCCCGCCAGCGACACGATGGGGCCGTAGCACACGAAGGACGGCACGGGCACGATCACCTCGTCGCCCTCGCCCACCAGCGCGCGCACCGCGATGTCGATGCCCTCGCTGCCGCCCACGGTGACCACCATCTGCTTCATCGGGTCGTAGTCCAGCGCGAAGCGGCGGCGCAGGTAGCGGGAGATCTCCCGGCGCAGCTCGGCCAGGCCCGCGTTGGAGGTGTACTTGGTGAAGCCCTTCTCCAGCGCGTAGACGCCCGCGTCGCGGATGTGCCAGGGGGTCACGAAGTCCGGCTCGCCCACGCCCAGCGATATGGCGTCGCCGGCGTCCATGTTCTCCAGCAGGTCGAAGAACTTGCGGATGCCCGACGGCGCGATGGCCTTCACCCGGGGCGAGAGTACGGCTTCATAGTCGATCATACGAACAACACCCTCTCTTCCTGCTCGGGCAGCTTTGCGAACAGGTGGTTCTTTTCCTTGTACTTCTTCAGTATGAAGTGGGTGGCCGTGCCGGTCACGCCGTCGATGACGGCCAGCCGGGCGTGCACGAACTCCGCCACCTCCCGCAGGCTGCGGCCGGTGATGGTGACGGCCAGGTCGTAGGCCCCGGACATCAGGTACAGGCTCTCCACCTCTTCATACTGGTAGATGCGCTCGGCGATGCGGTCGAAGCCGTCGCCCCGCTGGGGGGAGATGCGCACCTCGATCAGGGCCGTCACCAGCTCGTCGTCGGTCTTGGTCCAGTCGATCAGCGCCGGATAGCCCAGTATGATGTGGTTCTTCTCGTATTCGGCGATCTGGGCGGTCACTTCCCGCTCGTCCTGCCCCAGCATCGTCGCCAGCTGCGCCGGCGTCAGCCGCGCGTCCTTCTCCAGGAGATTCAAAAGCTCGTTGTTCATGGGTTCGCCTTTCTGTTCATGGAATGATGGGAGCCGCCGGATTCCGATGCGCGATCGGCGTTCCGGCGGCAGCGTTGATACTATTATAGTGGATTTTGCGCGGTTGGTCAATCCTCTTGCATCAAACACACAGGACAAACGCACGAATTGCAAGAGTATGACGAAACGAGGCCACAAAACCCCTGTAGGGGCTGCGATGCGCCGCCCGCCGGGTAGTTCGATGCGCTTCGTACTTGGGCGGGCGGCCATTGGCCGCCCCTACACATGCTTCATACATCAATGATACAGCCCTTTTTCCTGTCAGTAGGACCGTCCCGGTGACAAGGTATACAAGTATATATCATTCCCGGCTACTCTGCGCCGTTCACCTGACTTCCTGTTCGAGATCGTCAAACAGCGGGCTGTCAAAGAATTCCCGTATGCTGATGTTAAAGCCGTCACACAGCTTCTTGATGGTGGCAATGCCGGTGTTTACCGTCGATCCGTTCACGATGTCGCTGACAGTGGACTGTGTGATGCCTGATATGTTGCTGATTTTGTTGATCGTCACATTCCGCTCGTCGCACAATTCATAAATTCGCTTCACCACAGCTTGGGCAATGGTCATATCGATACCCTCCAACGGAATTCCGTTGTAACGATGGTATCAACATGTGAAAGAAAAGTTTAACGCTTTACCGTTGATTTTTGATCAGACTCAGTGCATACTAACGGTATATCGTTATTCCCCGTGTTTTAACACGCCCCGCGCCGCATAAACTTGATAGAACCGTCAAAGTGACCGACAGGCACAAACAAATTGCCCAAAACATGCCCGTATTCGCCCAAAAAATCAACACGCAATCCGTTGCGCGAACCCGCGTTATGTGTTATAGTCACAAAGAGACTGGTTTATCGGGCGGAGGACGGGCGCGGCGGTTTCAACGCTATCCGCGCGGCGACGCCCCTTCGCATCCCAAATACATTCGGAGGTGTTTCCGTGGAATTTGAACGCATGACCGTCAGTCAAATCAAGGAAAGCATACTCAATAAGCTGCACACCCAGTTCGCCTGCGACGTGACCGACGCCACGCCGGAGCAGCTGTACCAGGCGCTGGCCCTGGTGGTGCGCGATGAGATCATGCAGCGCCGGAGCTACTCCCGCGACGCCCGCAAGCAGCAGCAGGCCAAGAAGGTGTACTACCTGAGCGCCGAGTTCCTGATCGGCCGCGCGCTGCACAACAACATGGTGAACCTGGTCAACGAGAGCAACTACATGCAGGCCATGGACGAGCTGGGCATCGACCGCTCGGTGGTGTTCGAGGAGGAGCCGGAGCCCGGCCTGGGCAACGGCGGCCTGGGCCGCCTGGCCGCCTGCTTCCTGGATTCCCTGACCACGCTGAAGCTGCCCGCCATGGGCTGCACCATCCGCTACGAGTACGGCCTGTTCCGCCAGAAGCTGGTGGACGGTTATCAGGTGGAGGTGCCCGACAACTGGCTGGCCAGCGGCAACATCTGGGAGATCCCCCACCCCAAGGACACGATGGAGATCCACTTCGGCGGCCGCATCGAGGCCTATGAGGACAACGGCCGCACCTACTACCGCCACCTGGACTACAAGACCGTGCAGGCCGTGCCCTACGACATCCCCGTGGTGGGCTACGACAGCACCAAGGTCAACTTCCTGCGCACCTGGAGCGCCCGCGCCGTGCAGCAGATCGACATGAACCACTTCAACCGCGGCCAGTACGTGCAGGCCATGGAGGAGCGGGAGCTGGCGGAGGTCATCTCCAAGATCCTGTACCCCAACGACGACAGCTACCAGGGCAAGGAGCTGCGCCTGAAGCAGCAGTACTTCTTCTCCAGCGCGTCCGTGCAGCTGGCGGTGAAGGACTTCATCGACGTGTACGGCTACAACTGGACGATCTTCCCGGACAAGGTGGCCATCCACATCAACGACACCCATCCGGCGGTGGCCATCCCCGAGCTCATGCGCATACTGATGGACGACTACGGCCTGGGCTGGGACGCCGCGGAGAGCATCGCCCGCCGCACCTTCGCCTACACCAACCACACCGTGCTGGTGGAGGCGCTGGAGAAGTGGCCGGAGAGCCTGTTCCAGGAGCAGCTGCCCCGCATCTACATGATTTTGCAGGAGATGAACCGCCGGCTGTGCGCCAAGCTGTGGGATTCGTTCCCCGGCCAGTGGGACCGCATCGGCCACATGGCCATACTGGCCTACAACCAGGTGCACATGGCCAATCTGTGCGTGGCCTACACCCACTCCGTCAACGGCGTGTCCGCCATCCACACCGACATCCTCAAGCGCCAGACCTTCCACGACTTCTACATGCTGGAGCCGCGCAAGTTCGTCAACATCACCAACGGCATCACCCATCGCCGCTGGCTCATGCAGTGCAACCCCGAGCTGTCCGGCCTGATCGACGAGGCCATCGGCGACGGCTGGCGCAAGGACATGTCCAGGATCGAGGCCCTGAAGGCCTTCGCCGACGACGCGGCCTTCCGCGAGAAGTTCGCGGAGATCAAGTACCACAACAAGCTGCGCCTGGCGGACAACGTATACCGCCACCAGGGCATCGAGATGAACCCCGAGAGCATCTTCGACGCCCAGGCCAAGCGCCTGCACGAGTACAAGCGCCAGCTGATGAACGCGCTGGGCATCATGATGCTGTACAACGACATCGACGAGAACCCGGACAAGACGTTCCACTCCCGCACCTTCATATTCGGCGCGAAGGCGGCCCCGGGCTATCACCGCGCGAAGCTGACCATCAAGCTGATCAACGCCGTGGGCGACCTGGTGCGCAAGCACCCGCGCGCCAGCAAGCTGATCAACGTGGTGTTCCTGGAGAACTACTGCGTGTCCCAGGCGGAGCTGCTGATGCCCGCCACCGAGATCAGCCAGCAGATCTCCACCGCCGGCAAGGAGGCCAGCGGCACCGGCAACATGAAGTTCATGATGAACGGCGCGGTCACGCTGGGCACCATGGACGGCGCGAACTGCGAGATCTACGAGCAGGTGGGCCCGGACAACATCTACATCTTCGGCCTGACGGCCCAGGAGGTGGAGAGCGGCTACGCCACCTATCGCGCCCACGACATCTACGAGACCAACCCGAAGATCCGCAAGGTCATGGAGCAGCTGATCGACGGCACGCTGTGCCCGGAGAACCCCCGCATGTTCCAGGAGATCTACCACTCCCTGCTGTTCGGCGACGGCGGCGGGATGGCCGACCCCTACTTCGTGCTGAAGGACCTGACCAGCTACATCACCACCCAGAAGAAGATGATGGCCGACTACGACGACCGCGAGAAGTGGCTGAAGAAGGCCGTCATGAACACCGCGTGCTCCAGCCTGTTCACCTCCGACCGCACGATCTCGGAGTACAACCGGCTGATCTGGCACCTGAATCCGCTGAAGCTGTAACCATCACGGCGGGGGACCTGCTTCCCCCGCCTTTATCAACCGTAGGAGCGAATGTATGAACATCTTCCACGATTCCCGCGACCTCGTCTACCGCATGCCCCGGGGCGCCACGCCCTGCGGACACGCGATGCGCCTGCGCGTTCGCACGGAGGACATGCGCCGGGTGACGCTGCGCCTGTGGTGGAAAAACGCGGAACAGCTGCTGCCCATGAAGCCCGCCCACTCCGGCCTGTATGAGATCGAGTTCGACCTGCCCGAGGAGCCGGGTCTGCTCTGGTATTTCTTCATCGCCGAGGACAACGAGGGCCGCACCTGGTATTTGGGCAACGCCGCCGACGGCCTGGGCGGCGCGGGCATGATGACCGACAGTGAGCCCGCGGGCTTCCAGGTGACGGTGTACGACCCCGCCTACCGGACCCCGGAGTGGATGCGCAACGGCATCATGCTGCAGATCATGGTGGACCGGTACTGCTGCGAGGGTAAAAAGGACGTGAACAACCTGCCCCTGGCCTCCTACTACCACATCCGCTGGGACGACGACCCCACGCTGGTCATCAACGACGACAAGTACGGCGACAACTGCAACAACGACTACTTCGGCGGCAACCTGAAGGGCGTGCAGAAGAAGCTGGACTACATCGCGGGCCTGGGCGTGACGGTGCTGTACTTCAACCCGATCTTCAAGGCCCGGAGCAACCACAAGTACAACACCGGCGACTACATGACCATCGACCCCAGCTTCGGCACCGAGGCGGACTTCGTCGAGCTGTGCGCCGAGGCCAAGAAGCGGGGCATCCGCGTGATACTGGACGGCGTGTTCTCCCACACCGGGTCCGACAGCCTGTACTTCAACCGGGACGGCAGCTACGGCCCCGGCGGGGCCTACTACGACCCGAACTCCCCCTACCGCGAGTGGTACCGCTTCCGCCAGTGGCCGGACGACTACGAGTGCTGGTGGAACTTCAAGACCCTGCCCAACGTGGACGAGGAGACGGAGAGCTACCAGAACTTCATCATCGACGACGACGACAGCGTGTGCGCCCACTGGCTGCGGGCCGGGGCCTCCGGCTGGCGGCTGGACGTGGCCGACGAGCTGCCGATGGCGTTCATCCGCAAGCTGCGCAAGCGCCTGCGCCGGGAGAAGCCCGACGGCGCGCTGATCGGCGAGGTGTGGGAGGACCCCACCAACAAGATCGCCTACGGCGAGATGCGCTGCTACAGCCTGGGCGACACGCTGGACAGCTGCATGAATTACCCGCTGCGCGACGCCATACTGGACTTCATGCGCTTCCACTGCGACGCGGCAGCCTTCGTGCGCCGTCTGGAGAGCCTGCGGGAGAACATGCCCGCCCCGTTCTTCTATTCGGAGATGAACCTGCTGGGCAGCCATGACACCCCCCGGGCCATCAGCGAGCTGGCCGACATCGGCGACATGGCCCCGGACCGGGTGTACCGCCACCCGTTCATGATGAACCCGGACGACTACGCCCGGGGGCGGCGGCGGATGATCGCGGCCTGGCAGCTGATCTGCGCGCTGCCGGGCATGCCCTGCCTGTACTACGGCGACGAGGCGGGCCTGACCGGCATGGCCGACCCGTACAACCGGGCCACCTATCCCTGGGGCCACGAGGACGCCGACCTGGTGGAGACCTACCGCAGCATCATGACCGACCGCATGGCAAGCCCCGTGCTGCGCACCGGCACGCTGCACCTGACCGCCCTCGGCGCGGACGTGGTGCTGGTGGAGCGCCGGATCATCGGCGGCAAGGACGCCTTCGGGGCGCCCGCCAGGGACGCCATGCGCGCGCTGGCCGTGAACCGCTGCGGCGAGCTGCGGCGCATCGAGTACGGCGGCCGGGTGTGGGAGATCCCGCCGGAGTCCGCCGAATGGCTGAAGCCGGACGCGACCGGAAAAAAGACAAGGTAACCCCGTATCAAAGCGCCCCGCCGCCGGACGATCCGGCGGCGGGGCGTTTTTGCGGTTCTTCACGTTTTCTTGTGGGATGACAACGGACTCCCTCAGTCAGCCTGCGGCTGCCAGCTCCCTCTGAGAGGGAGCCTTTTGGCGGCGAAACGGGCCAAAGCCTCCCTCTCAGAGGGAGGTGGCTC
>JAFYBB010000050.1 GCA_017540445.1 Clostridia bacterium
AGTAGCGCAGCAGGCAGATGCGCCACTGGGGGTCCGCCACGGCGATGTCCCGCAGCATCTGCTCGATCATCACCTTGGTGTAGCCGTAGGGGTTGGTGGCGGAGACGGGCATGGTCTCGTTGAAGGGCACCGGGTTGTTCATGCCGTACACGGTGGCCGACGAGGAGAACACCAGCATTTTCACGCCGTGGGCGCGCATCACCTCGGCCAGTACGAGGAAGCCGTACAGGTTGTTGTCGTAGTATTCCAGCGGCTTCTCCACCGATTCGCCCACCGCCTTCAGGCCCGCGAAGTGGATCACGGCGTCCACCGCGTGGTCGGTGAAAATCTTATCCATCGCCGCGCGGTCGCGCAGGTCGGCCTCGCAGAAGGCGAAGTCCTTGCCCGTGATGGTGCGGATGGCGTCCAGCGCCTCGGGCTTGGAGTTGACGAAGTTGTCCACGATGACGAGCTCATGGCCCGCGTTCAGCAGCTCCACGCAGGTGTGGCTGCCGATGTATCCGGCGCCGCCGGTGACGAGTACGTTCATGATGGGGTACCTCCTTTTGGTGAGGGAACAGGGGACAGGGGACAGGGAACAGGGGACGGGGGACGTGGCTACAGCTCCGTTCTTCCCTCGAACGCGCGCAGGAGGGTGACCTCATCGGTGTATTCCAGCTCGCCGCCGATGGGCACGCCGTGGGCGATGCGGGTGACCTTCACGCCCATGGGCTTGATCAGCCGGGAGATGTAGGCCGCGGTGGCCTCGCCCTCCACGTCCGGGTTGGTGGCCAGCACGACCTCCTTGATCTCGCCGGAGGCCAGCCGGGTCATCAGCTCGCGGATGTGGATGTCGTCGGGGCCGATGCCGTCCATCGGGGAGATCACCCCGTGCAGCACGTGGTACAGGCCGTTGTATTCGCGCATGCGCTCCACGGCGTTCACGTCCCGCGGGTCGCGGACCACGCACACGATGTCGCGCCGGCGGTCGCTGTCGGCGCAGATCACGCAGGGGTCCGTGTCGGTGTAGTTGCCGCAGATCGGGCAGAAGTGGATCTGCTTTTTGCCGTTGTAGATGGCGGCGGCCAGCTGGCGCACCTGCTCCTCCGGCAGCCCGATGATGTGATAGGCCAGGCGCTGCGCCGTCTTGCGGCCCACGCCCGGCAGCCGGGACAGCTGGTTCACCAGCTTGGCGATCGCCTCGATTTCCGCCATGATCAGAACAGCCCCGGCATGTTCAGGCCGCCGGTGAGCTTGCCCATCTCACGCTCGGTGGTGTCGTTCGCGGTGCGCAGCGCCTCGTTCACGGCGGCCAGCACCATGTCCTGCAGCATCTCCACGTCGTCCGGGTCCACCGCTTCGGGCTTGATCTCGATGGAGAGCAGCTCCTTCTTGCCGGAGACCTTCACCGTCACCATGCCGCCGCCCGCGCTGGCCTCGTACTCCCGCGCGTCCAGCTCCTCCTGGACCTTCGTCATCTGCTGCTGCAGCTTCTGCGCCTGCCGCGCCAGCTGCTGCATGTTGCCGCCGCCCATCATGCCGGGGAATCCGCCTCTTGCCATAGTCATCTACCATCCTTTCTGCCGGTCCGGGACCGGAATGGTCATCTTTTCACAGGATAATTATAGCATAAAATCACGGCGCGCGCAAGCAAGTATAAATGGAATAGGGGACGGTTCCTTATTCCACTATAAAATGGAATAAGGAACCGTCCCCTATTCCATTTTAAGCACTTGACAGCCGCGGCGGGTACGGGATACAATGCACATATCCAATACACGGGAGGTCGATGACATGTCGTTTGAACGGGCGAGGGCGCACCTTCAGGCCAGGGGGCTGGACGGGAACATCATCGTGCCGCAGCACAGCAGCGCCACGGTGGCCGAGGCCGCGGAGGCGCTGGGCTGCAAGCCGGGCATGATCGCGAAGACGCTGTCCTTTTTGCAGGGCGATAAGGCCGTGCTGGTGCTGGCCGAGGGCACGGCGCGGGTGGACAACCGCAAGTACCGGGATTGCTTCGGCTGCAAGGCCAAAATGATCCCCGGCGAAAGGGTGGAGGCGCTGGTGGGCCACGGCGTGGGCGGCGTGTGCCCCTTCGGCATCAATCCGGGCGTTGAGGTCTACCTCGATCAGAGCCTGAAGCGCCACGATACCGTCTATCCCGCCGCCGGCGACGACCACAGCGCCGTCCGGCTGACCATCGAGGAGCTGGAAAGGGCCTGCGACGCCGCGGGATGGGTGGATGTGTGTACGGTCAGGGAGTAGGGAATAGGGAGTAGGGAGTAGGGAGTAGGGAGTAGGGAGTAGGGGACAGGCAATAGGCAATAGGCAATAGGGAACAGGGGACAGGGAACGGGGGAATCACTTGAAAGCGTAATATTCCCGTGATAGAATAGAAGGAGAAGCAAACAGGGCGGAGGGTTCTGATGGACAATACGAACCGGGGCGAACGGTGGGACATGGTCATACGCCCGCGCAAGGGCTGGTTTGACATCGACATCAAGGGGCTGGTGCACTACCGCGACCTGATCCTGCTGATGTTCAAGCGCAACTTCAACCTGCTGTACAAGCAGACGATCCTCGGCCCGGCCTGGATCGTGATACAGCCGCTGTTGACCACCGTGGTGTTCACGGTGGTGTTCGGCAACCTGGCGGGCCTGCCCACCGACGGCGTGCCCAAGTTCCTGTTTTACATGGCGGGCAACGTGATGTGGCACTTCTTTTCCCAGTGCCTGCTCACCACCTCCAACACGTTTGTGAACAACAGCCAGCTGTTCGGGAAGGTGTACTTCCCGCGGCTGGTCATGCCCTTTTCCACGGTGCTGACCGAGATGGTGAACTTCGCGGTGCAGTTCGTGCTGTTCCTGGTGTTTCTGATCATCACCGCCGCCAAGCCGGACAGCGGCATACACACCAACTGGCAGCTGATACTGCTGACGCCGCTATTGCTGTTGCAGCTGGGCGTGCTGGCGCTGGGGTTCGGCATCATCATATCGGCATTGACCACCAAGTACCGCGACCTGGCCATGCTGGTGACCTTCGGCGTGCACCTGTGGATGTACGCCACGCCGGTGACCTATTCCACCTCGATGATCGCGGACAACTACCCCCAGCTGCTGGGGCTGTACATGCTCAACCCCATCACCCCCATCATCGAGCTTTTCCGCGCCGCCTACCTGGGCGTGCCGCGCTATTCCTACGGCTATAACCTGCTGTCCGTGGTCGTGACCGCCGCCGTGTTTTTGATCGGCGTGGTGCTGTTCTCGCACACGGAGAAGACGTTTATGGATACGGTTTAGGGAGTAGGGAATAGGGAGTAGGGAGTAGGGAACAGGGAGCAGGGGATTGAGATGTCTGACAGAGTTCTTGAAATCGATAAGGTCTCCAAGGAGTACCGGCTGGGGATGATCGGCGGCGGCACGCTGCACGGGGATCTGACCAGCTGGTTTGCCCGGGTGCGGGGCAAGGACGACCCGAACGTGAAGATCGGCAAGGAGCACCTGGCCCACAATCAGCGCTTCTGGGCGCTGAAGGACGTGTCCTTCAACGTGGACAAGGGCGACGCCGTGGCGCTGCTGGGGCGCAACGGCGCGGGCAAGAGCACCATGCTGAAGCTGATCAGCCGCATCACCGCGCCCACCGAGGGCGAGATCCGCATCCGCGGCCGGGTGGCGAGCCTCTTGGAGATCGGCACGGGCTTTCACCGCGAGCTCAGCGGGCGCGACAACATCTACCTGAACGGGGCCATCATGGGCATGCGCCGCTCGGAGATCACCGCCCGGATGAAGGACATCGTGGAGTTTTCCGAGATCGAGCCCTTCATCGACACGCCGGTGAAGCGCTATTCCAGCGGCATGTACGTGAAGCTGGCCTTCGCCGTCGCCGCCCACCTGGACCCGGACGTGATGATCTGCGACGAGGTGCTAGCCGTGGGCGATTTGGCCTTCCAGCAGAAGTGCCTGGGGAAGATGTCCGAGATCGCCCGCAGCGGCCGGGCGGTGCTGTACGTCAGCCACAACATGCGCACGGTCAGCCAGCTGTGCAACCGGGGCCTGTACCTGGACGCCGGCAAGCTCACCTACGACGGCACCGTGGAGCGCGCCATGGAGCTGTACGGCGGCAGCAGCGCCCGCAGCGTCAGCCGCAACCTGGACGAGGTGCCCCGCTACCGCGACCGGGGCGACACCATGCGCATGCTGGCCATCGACTTTGAGAACACCCAGGCGCTGGAGTACGACCAGGAGGGCTGCATGCAGTTCCGGCTGAAGTGCGTGTCCCACATCCCCGAGCCCCGGCTGCGCATACGGCTGATTTTGCAGAACAGCATCGCCACGCCCATCGCCATGACCCAGACCGAGCCCTTCGAGGTGGCCGCCGAGGAGGAATTCACCAAGCGCGTCAGATTCCCGCTGGACGGCATCGCCCCCGGCGAGTACATCATCAAGCTGTCGCTGATCGCCGGCACCCCCCGGGGCCGCAGCACCTACTACGACACCATCGTGGACGTCAGCCGCTTCATCATCACCGACGACCCCGCCGTCAACAGCGGGTTCATCTGGAATGAGTCGATTTGGGGGGAGTTTCGGCTGAAGCCGTTGGAGATGGAGTAGGGAGTAGGGAGTAGGCAGTAGGGAGTAGGGAGTAGGGAGTAGGGAGTAGGGAGTAGGGAGTAGGGTATGATCGCTGAGATTCTTTCCGTGGGGACGGAGCTTTTGATGGGGCAGATCGTTAATACGGACGCGCAGTATATCTCCAGGAGGCTGGCGGAGCTGGGCGTCAGTGTTTTTCGGCATACCACCGTGGGGGACAACCCGGGGCGGGTGAAGGAGGCGCTGCGGGAGGCGCTGGCGCGCGCCGATGTGGTGATCACCACCGGCGGCCTGGGGCCCACCGAGGACGACCTGACCAAGCAGATGGTGGCGGAGGTCTTCGGGTTGGAGATGGCGCTGGACGAAGGGAGCCTGCGTGCCGTGGAGGCGTTCATGGAGCGCGTGGGGCACCCGATGGCCGAGAACAACCGCAGGCAGGCCTGGTTCCCCGCGGGCGCGACCGTCATGCCCAACGCCTGCGGCACCGCGCCGGGCTGCATCGTCGAGCAGGGCGATAAGGCCGTGGCCGTGCTGCCCGGCCCGCCCCACGAGATGAAGGACATGTTTGAAAGGCAGCTGGCCCCGTGGCTGGCGCGGCGGGGCGGCGCGCACATCGAATCGCGGTTTCTGCGCATATTCGGCATCGGGGAATCCGCGGTGGAGAACCGGCTGCGCGACCTGTTCCACGCCGACAACCCCACGCTGGCGCTGTACTGTGGCCCCGGCGAGGTCCAGGCGCGGGTCACGGCCCGGGCGGCGGACGCGGAATCGGCCCGGGCGATGATCGCGCCGGTGGCGGAGGAGATCCGCCGGCGGCTGGGCGATCACGTGTACGGCGAGGGCATGGACAACAGCATCGAGCGCGCGGTGTTCGAGCGCCTGCGGGACCGGGGCGAGACGGTGTCCTTTGCCGAGAGCTGCACCGGCGGGCTGGCAGCCGCGCGGCTGGTGGGCGTGCCCGGGGCCAGCGAGGTGCTGGGCGAGGCCCACGTGACCTACTGCGACGCCGCCAAGGCCCGGGTGCTGGGCGTGAAGGAAGAAACGCTGCAGCGCTTCACCGCCGTCAGCGCCCAGTGCGCCCGGGAGATGGCCGAGGGCGCGCGGCGCGTCAGCGGCGCGGACTGGGCCGCGGCCACCACCGGCTACGCCGGACCCGACGGCGGCGCGGACGGCACGCCCGCGGGCACGGTGTTTATCGCTGTGGCCGGGCCCGGCGGCACCACCGTGGAAGCATGTCACTTCAACGGCAGCCGCGACTTCGTGCGCACCGTCGCGGCGTCCTGGGCGCTGAACGCGCTGAGACTGAGAATGGAGGCGTTATCATGAAGATCGTCGTGCTGGACGGCCATGCCGCCAACCCCGGCGACATCAGCTGGGAGCCCCTTCGCCGGCTGGGCGAGTTGACCGTGTACGAGCGCACCCCCGCTGATCAGGTGGCGGAGCGCATCGGCGACGCCGAGGCCGTGCTGACCAACAAGTGCCGCATCGACGGCGCGGTGATGGCCGCCTGCCCGAACATGAAGTACGTGGGCGAGCTGGCCACCGGCTACAACAATATCGACGTGGAGGCCGCCCGCAGCCGGGGCGTGGCGGTGTGCAACATCCCCGCCTACAGCACCGACGACGTGGTGCAGATGACCTTCGCGCTGCTGCTGGACATCTGCCTGGGCGCGGCGCAGCATTCCGCCGCCGTGCACGCGGGCAAGTGGTCGGCCTGCCCGGACTTCTGCTTCTGGGAGAAGCCGCTGATCGAGCTGTCCGGCAAGACCATGGGCGTCGTGGGCTTTGGGAGGATCGGCCGGGCCGTCGCGCGCGTGGCCGTGGCGATGGGCATGAAGGTGCTGGCCCACAGCCGCCGCCGGGAGGGCGAGCTGCCCGAGGGCTGCCGCTGGGCGGCGCTGGACGAGCTGCTGGCCGAGTCGGACGTGATCAGCCTGCACTGCCCGCTGAACGAGGACAGCCGCGGCATGATCAACCGCGACAGCATTGCCCGCATGAAGGACGGCGTGATCCTGCTGAACACCGGGCGCGGCCCGCTGGTCGTGGAGCGGGACCTGGCCGACGCGCTGAACGCCGGCAAGGTGTACGCCGCCGGCGTGGACGTGGTGTCCGAGGAGCCCATCCGCGCCGACAACCCGCTGCTCACCGCCCGCAACTGCGTGATCACCCCCCACATCGCCTGGGCCCCCACCGCCGCCCGCCAGCGGCTGATGGACATCGCCGTGGGGAACCTTGCGGCGTGGATGGATGGGAGACCGGTGAATGATGTGGCGGATTAGGGAGTAGGGAATAGGGAGTAGGGAGTAGGGAACAGGGAACAGGGGCGCCCGCCCGGGAGTCAGTAGGAATTGCCCGGGATAAACGGGAGGGAAGACTGTTCGAGTGAGGAGTTGGGAGTTAGGAGTGAGGAGCATAAATGCCGGGGGACCGGCAGATGAAAACGGTTGGAGGGACGGTTCCTCCAACCGTTTTTTTGTTCCCCAAAATCAGGGGGACGGTTCTCTGTGTCATTGACACAGAGAACCGTCCCCCTGATTTTGGTCGCTTGCGCACTCAACCTTCGCTTCGCTCGGATGCTCATACACGCCGAACGGTTGCCTCGCAATGACATGCAGGGGGCAGTACCCTCTGCCCTGTCATTGCGAGAAGGCCTCGACGCAGGAGGGGCCGACGTGGCAATCCGGTCCTCTGCTTCTGATACTCAGAATGAGTCAAGGAACCTGTCCCCGTGACTCAGAATGGGTCAAAAGGTCCGTCACCGCGACATTGAGTTTCCCCATAGGCATCAAGTGTCTTTTTCAGATCGGAATATAATCTACATGATTCATGATTGCATCTGTTCTTTATTCCCAATATGAGATAATCCAGAGTAGTGCTCAGACTGACGGCCAAATGGTTCATTGTTTCCAGAGAAGACTTCTTCTCACCTCGTTCAATATGTCCAATGAAGGATGGAGAGACGCAGATCATCTCCGCCAGATTTTCCTGAGTCAGGTTATGCTGCAACCGAAGCTCACGAACTCTAAAGCCGATGGCACGGTAGTCAAGACTGCCTTTCACAGATATTTCCTCCGGAATGTTCTATATACTTGCATGCGCTTTTCAACCTTTGAAAAAACGCTCTGGCCTCTTTGCCAGATTCTGACGACCACGGGAACTGTGTTTATCGCCTCTATTCTACCATATATGGGCCAAAAAGTCCATATATGGTCGTCCTGATATTTCTCATTTTGCTACGCTTTAGTCATGGAATCAGAGGAAAGGAGTTCACCATGACAACCAGAGCGTGCGTAGCGAATCGTATCATAGAATTGTGTCAGGAACGGAACATGACGATCAACGGCCTCGCCCGTCTGTCCGCGCTGCCGCCTTCCACATTGAAGAACATCGTGAACGGCGTGAGCCGGAATCCGGGAATCGTGACGATCAAGAAGCTCTGCGATGGACTGGAAATCACGCTGATCGAATTCTTTGATACGGCAGATTTCAGGGGCCTTGAACAGGAGATCCGGTGATCCGCGGGAATGATAAAGGGGTATCCGTGACGGCTGCGAATTGGGATATAGGATGGGAAGGCCAGCTGAGTTTAGGCTGAAGCCCGGTACGGCGCTGACAGAAGCGGAGATCGATCCCGTGGCGACGCCCGATATGCAGGCGGCAGCACGGCAAAATGAGTATGAGTCAAGGAACCTGTCCCCGTGACTCACCTTGCAAGCGCGTACATTTTGTAGGGGCGGTGATGCGCCGCCCGCCGGGAAGCACGATGCGCTTCGTACCCGGGCGGGCGGCCATTGGCCGCCCCTACGCATGCTAAGCCTCCCCGCCCGCAGATGCCGGGCGCTCGATGCCGTTGCGACGGGGAAGCTATGGTCAGCGATACGGTCATGTTCCAATCAAATCCCGTCAGGGATTTGCACCGAAACTCCACACTCCAAACTCCACACTCCAAACTCCGAGGGGGCTGCGCTGCAGCCCCCTCGGATCGTCATCCCTCCAGCAGCCTGCGCTGGGTCGCTTCGTCGGCCTCGCCGGTGACGGGCAGGCCGGCGTCCTTTTGGAAGGCCTTGACGGCCTTCACGGTCTTCTCGCCGTAGTAGCCGGTGGAGGGGCCGGTGATGTTCAGGTAGCCCAGGCTGCGCAGCTTCTCCTGCAGCTGCAGGGCCACCCAGGTGTACTCGTCCAGCTTGATGGTGTGGGTGTCGGCGCAGGCGTCCGGCTCCGGCATCACCTGTTCGGTCAGTTGGCTGGTGGCGTTGTCCGGCAGGCCGAACAGCTCGTTCAGCGTCACCAGCTGGTAGCCCTGGCTGACGGCCCACGGGATGAACTTCTTCAGCTTCTCGGTATCCGGGTCGGTGGTGTGGAACAGGTACACCTGGCCCGGGGCGAGGGCGCTCTTGATGTGGGCCATGTCCGAATCGGAGCCGGACACGCTCCAGTTGGCGATGCCCAAATAGCCCAGCTTCGACAGGTACCGGTGGATGCGCTGGTCGCTGTCGCCGTCGCCGCCCATCAGGCGCAGGAAGTGCTGGCCGTAGTTCACGCCCAGCGCGCGGTTCAGCGCGGCGTGCTGCTTCCAGATCTCCGCGGCCATCTCCTGATCGGGCAGGCGGAATATCCGGGCGTGGCTGTAGGTGTGGTTCTCGATCTCAAAGCCCAGGTCGAAGGCGCAGCGGCGCAGCAGCTCGGGCATGCCCTCCTTGCTCACGTTCTCCCCGATGGGGAACAGCGTCAGCTTGCCGCCCTTTTCGGCGGTCAGGTCCACGATCTTGGTCAGGTTGTGCACCTGGTAGCAGTCGTCCACGGTGATGGCGATCTTCTTGGCCTCGGTGTCCGCATGGTGGATGACGGGCAGGTAGGCAAAGGGGGTGGGCTCCGGCGTCGGTTCGGGCGTGGGCTCGGGGGTGGGCGTGGGCTCGGGGGTCGGTTCGGGCGTCGGCTCCGGCGTGAGCTGGGGCTCCAGCGTCACCACCGGCGCGGCGGTGGCCTCCGGGATCGCCGGGGCGGCGTCCTGGCCCGGCGCGCGCTCCATCGTGTGCACCGCGGGCACGGCGTCCCGGCCGCGGGGCAGCCGGATGACCACGACCGCCAGCGCCACGGCGCAGACGACGAGCGTCACCGCCAGCGGCAGCAGGCGCTGCCTTCTCCTGGCGCGGCGGCGCGCGGCCTTGCCGTGCGGCGCGTGCCGGTTCGGGTGGGTGCTGTTGCGGGGCGGCGTGCGATGCCTGGTATCCTGCTTCATATCCCATACCTCCCTCTGTCTTGACGTCCGGCGGTTTTGGCCCTATACTGTAGTAGGGACCGTCGGACACAGAAGTTCGCGTTCATTATAACTGCAAATGCGGTGTGTATCCATCACATTGCGCTAATAAGACGTGACAATATTCCGAAATGTTTCGACGGGGAACGCGGAAAAACATACCGGGCGCGGCGCGCCAAAATTGGAAAAATCTGGAAAAAAACGGGGAGGCGACCGGGCGTGCGACTGGACAGGGCGGTAGCGCTGGCGGGGCTGACGCGCAGCGAGGCCAAAAAGGCCATCGCGGCGGGCCGCGTGCGCGTGGACGGGGCCGTGGCCGCGGACCCGGCCATGAAGGTGGAGCCCGGGCGGGTCAGCGTGGACGGCGCCGGGCCGGTGGACGCGGGGCCGCAGTACATCATGGTGAACAAGCCCGCGGGCGTGGTGACGGCCACCGAGGACCGCCGCCTGAGCACGGTGCTGGACCTGCTGCCCGAGGCGCTGCGGCGGCGGGGCCTGGGCCCCGTGGGGCGGCTGGACCGGGACGTGACCGGGCTGGTGCTGCTGACCGACGACGGCCAGCTGGCCCACCGGCTGATCTCGCCCAGGTGGAAGGCCGGGAAGCTGTACCGGGCCGAGTGCGCGGGCCGGCTGACCGGGGACGACGTCCGCGCCTTCGCCGCGGGCATCGAATTGTCGGATTTCACCGCCCGCCCGGCAAAGCTGACGGTGCTGCGCTCCGGGGACGAGCGGTCCGTGGCCGACGTGGAGCTCACCGAGGGCAAGTTCCACCAGGTCAAGCGCATGTTCGCCGCCGTCGGCCATCCGCTGATCGCGCTTTCGCGGCTGCGCATCGGCCCGCTGACCCTCGATGCGGACCTCGCGCCGGGGGAGTGGCGGAGGCTGACGGAGGAGGAGATCAATGCGCTTAGAGCGAGTGTGGCGCTGGTTGAGTTAGGAGTTAGGAGTTAGGAGTGAGGAGTATGCCTGATCACTACTACACAGAAGAACCCGGGTCGGCCCATGACGAGCGTGCGGTGACGGTTCGGGCGCTGGGGCAGGAATTGACCTTTTTGACCGACGCGGGGGTGTTCTCCCGGGACGGGCTGGACCGGGGCACCGAGCTGCTGCTGGAGGCGCTGCCGGCGCTGTCGGGCCGGGTGCTGGACCTGGGCTGCGGCTGGGGCGCGGTGGGCGTGACGCTGGGGAAGCGGTATCCGGGGCTTGAGATCGTGATGACCGACATCAACACGCGGGCGGTGGACCTGGCACGGCGCAATTTGGCGGCCAACGGCGTGGCGGCCACGGTGGTGCAGGGCGACGGCTTCGCGGCGGTGGCGGGCGCCTTCGACGCCATCGTCACCAACCCGCCCATCCGGGCGGGCAAGGCGGTGATCTACGGCCTGTTCGACGCGGCCCGGGGCCATTTGAAGCCCGGCGGCGCGCTGTACGCGGTGATGCGCAAGCAGCAGGGCGCGCCGTCGGCACTGAAGTACCTGCGGGAGATCTACGCCTCGGCCGAGATCATCGACCGGGGGTCCGGCTTTCACGTGATGCGGGCGGAGATTTGAGTTCAAGCGGGAAGGGAGTTACATTATGAAGATGAAAGGGTTGCTGATCCTGGCCCTGTGCGCCGCGCTGCTGTGCGGCGCGGCGGCGGAGGAAGCGCTGTGCGCGCCGGTGGAGGCGGCCGTCGCGGAGCTGGACGTGGCGCTGGAGGCGGCGGAGACGCCCGGTGGAGCCGAGGGCCTGGCCGTGGAGGCCGCGCCGGGGTACGACGGCGGCGTGGTGCTGGAGGGCACCGGCCTGATCGCCGAATACGACGACGTCGCGGACGGCGGCCCGCGAGGGGTTTCCGACGCCGAGATGATCGACGACGACGGCGCGGATGACGGCGCGGACAATGGCGCGGGCAATGGCGCGGACGACGGCGCGGGCAATGGCGCGGACGACGGCGCGGGCAATGGCGCGGACGACGGCGCGGGTGACGGCGCCGGGGCGACCGACAACAAAATCGGCGACAGCGTCTGGTGGACGCTCTCCGACGACGGCACGCTGACGATCACCGGCACGGGCCCCGTGAGTGGGTGCCCGTGGGTCTTCGATGAGAACGCGGCGGTGTACCATCTGGTGGTCGGCGAGGGCATAACGAGCTTGCCCGCCTATGCCTTCTACCAGAACGCGACGCTGAAATCGGCGATCCTGCCCGCGACGCTGGAGGAAGTGAGCTATGCCTGCTTCTGGAAATGTGAAAGCCTTGAGACGGTCAGCATGGCCGGTGGCGCGTCGATCGGGGACTACGCCTTTTTAGGCACGAAGCTGACCGCCCTGGTGCTGCCGGACAGCGTCGTGACGGTGGGCAGAAGCGCCTTCAAGGACGCGTCCATCGAGGCGATCGAAATCGGAAACGGCGTTCAGGAGATCGGCGCGTATGCCTTTTCCGGCACGCAGCTGACCGCCTTGAAGCTGCCGGACAGCGTCCTGACGGTGGGCGAACACGCCTTCGAGGGCGCGCCCATCGAGGCGCTTGAGCTGGGAAACGGCGTTCAGGAGATCGGGTCGTATGCCTTCTCCGGCACGAAGCTGACCGCCCTGGTGCTGCCGGGCAGCGCCCAGACGGTGGGCGAATACGCCTTTAAGGGCGCGCCCATCGAGGCGCTTGAAATCGGCGAGGGGGTCAAGAAGATCGAGCCGTATGCCTTCTCCGGCACGAAGCTGACCGCCCTGAAGCTGCCGGGCAGCGTCCAGACGGTGGGCGAGAATGCCTTCGTGGATGTGCCCATCGAGACGCTTGAAATCGGAAACGGCGTCCGTGAGATCGGCGCGTATGCCTTTACCGGCGCGAAGCTGACCCGCCTGGCCCTGCCGGGCAATGTGGAGCGGATCGCGCCCAGCGCTTTCGCGAGCGTGCCCATTGAAACGCTGGAGCTGGGAAACGGCGTTCAGGAGATCGGCGCGTATGCCTTTTCCGGCACGAAGCTGACCTCCGTGACGCTGCCGGCCAGCGTGCAGAGCGTGGGGGACGGCGCTTTCCAGGCCGGGAGCCTGCGCGCCGTGATCTTTGAAGGCGCGCCAAGGCTTGGAAAGGGCATCGTCATGAGCTATTCTTCGGCCCGGGAGCTGCGCTTCCTCGGCGGCGTTCCTCAGTTTGACAAGGCGGCCTTCAATGAAACGGTGATCGTGGCGATGTACCCCGGCGACAACCCGGCCTGGACGGCGGAGGTCCGCAAGAACTATGGCGGCAAGGCGACGTGGGTGGCCCTGAGCGCCGGCGAGGTCAGCGACGGTGCGCGGGCGAAGTCGGACAGGCTGAAGCCCGAGACGGGCAGAGGCTACGGCGTTTACACGGTGAACAACGGCGACGGCACCCATACCCGGGTGATCCCCACGGGCAAGGGCGTGGCGGTGGAGATCTACGACAGCGCCGCCGGCAAGCTGACCTGGAAGAAAAAGCTGAAGCAGGAACTGCCCCTCTGGGGCGGCTTCTACAGCGGCAGCAAGTACAACTTCCTGGTGTTCGGGCAGGAGAACCGGGAGCAGGACGACAGGCGCGAGGTCGTGCGCGTGGTGCGCTACACGAAAAACTGGAACCGCGTGGACGCGGCCGTCGTCCGCGGGAACAACACGGTCGTTCCCTTTGATTTCGGAAGCATGGACATGGCGCAGAGCGGCGATATGCTGTATCTGCACACCGCGCACCTGATGTACAAGAGCTCCGACGGGGCCAATCACCAGGCCAACTTCGACATCGACGTGTACATTCCCTCGATGCAGGCCACCGTGGTCAAGGGCGCGGTGAGCTACTTCGGCACGGGTTACGTCTCCCATTCCTTTGACCAGTACATCATCCGGGACGGCCGCGACATCGTCCAGATGGATCTGGGCGACGCCTACCCGCGGGCCGTGGCGATGTATCGCTGGAAGGGCGGCGCGGGCTCCGCGGTGAAGTCCGGCAGCCAGGGCGAGGGCCTGGAGGTGCTTCGGATCGCCGGCGAGATCGGCAACAACTACACCGGCGTCACGCTGGCGGGCCTGGAGGCCGCGAAGCAGTGCTACATCGTCGCGGGCGTGTCCGTATCTCAGAAGGGCAAGTCGCCCTCCGGGCCCCAGAACGTGTTCGTGGCGACGGTGGACAAGGGCAACTTTACCGAGGGCGGCGTGAAGCTGTCCTGGCTGACGAAGTACAAGGGCAAAAACAAGCTGTCCCTGTCCTCGCCGCGGCTGGTGAAGCTGAAGGGCGACGTGCTGATGCTGCTGTGGACCGAGAACCGGGAGAGGACCCGCTATGTGTACCTGGACGGCTCCGGCGCCGCCGCCTCCCCGATCTACACGGTCAAGGGCATGCTCACGGGCGGCAGGCCCATGGTGTCCGGCGGCGAGGTCAGCTGGGTGTACGATGACGGGGACAGCCTGTATCTGGCCAGCCTGCCGGGCGCCGGGAAGCTGGCCGCGCCGCAGATCAAATCCATCGTCAACACCGACAAGGGCCTTGAGATCAGGTGGAGCAAGGTGGAGGGCGCGACCGGCTGCAGGGTGTACCGCCGCACGCCCGGCAAAAAGTGGAGCCTGCGCGCCACCGTCAAGGGCGCGACCGGCTATGTGGACGCGAAGGTCGAGGGCGGCAAACAGTACCACTACATGGTGCGCGCCTTCAAGGGCAAGGCCGTGTCCGGCTATCATGACACCGGCAAGCCGGTGCTCCGGCTGCTCGCGCCGGAGTCGGTGAACGTATCGGGGGACGGCTGGAGCCTGACGGTGAAATGGAAGAGGGCGGCCGGAGCCAGGGGCTACATGGTGTACCGAAGGTCCGGCAAGGGCAAGTGGAAGCTGATCGGGACCGTCTCCGAGGCCCGGCGAACCAGCTATCTGGATTGGAGCGTGAACCCCGACAAGGCGTACAGCTACAAGGTGAAGGCCTTTAGCGGCGACGTCACGTCGGCCTTCAGCGCGGCGACGAAGGCGACGAAGCCATAGCGGGGAGGATTGCGGATATGGATAAAGTGGTCATACTCACCGGCGGCACCAGCGGCATCGGCGGCGCCACGGTCAAACAGCTGCGCGCGGCGGGCTGCCGTGTGTACGAGTTCAGCCGCCGCGGCGCGCCGAACGACCCGTTCCACACCAGCGTGGACGTGACCGACGGCGCGTGCGTGCGCGCCGCGGTGGACGCGGTGATCGCCAAGGAGGGGCGCGTGGACGTGCTGATCAACAACGCGGGTTTTGGCATCTCCGGCGCGATGGAGTTCACCGACCCCGCCGACGCCCACCGGCAAATGGAGGTCAACCTGTTCGGCATGGA
>JAFYBB010000051.1 GCA_017540445.1 Clostridia bacterium
AGGGGCAGCGTCTGCATCAGCTCGTAGCCGTCCCAGGGGCCGTCCGGAAACGTTCCGCCCTGGGGATAGATGTTGTAGCGCCAGCGCTGCAGCGCGTTCACGTCGATGTCCATGTCCAGGCTGTCGCCTGTATCCTCATTCTGGGTGTGCCACGACTTACTGCCGCCGGTCTCAACCAGCACGTTCACCTTGCCCGGCATCGTGATGTCCATGGACGCCGGGTCCAGCCCGTAATAATGCGCGATATGCGTGCGATATGAATCCGGATAGATCACCCGCGAGATCTCCAGGAGGTTGCCGGAGGCGTAGCCGTACTTCGATTCCAGGTCGGAGCCGCAGAAGTAGAACATCACCGTCCACTCGGCGGGTTCGTCCTGCGCCTCGGCCAGGGCCGGAAGGGTGATCAGCGCCAGCGCGGGAAGCAGTACCGCCGCCAGCACAAGCAGCCATTTTCCTCTCACTTGGTCCTCCGTTTCAGGGCTGTCAAATACGCCCTAAAGGCAACCGCCTGAAAGCGGCTCCCTGTTGTCGAATTTTGCCTTCCCCATTTTGTCTTTATTCACGCCGCCGCGGCGTCGTCGGGCAGCGGCTCGGGCTCCGGTGCTTCATCCTCATTATACCATAAGCTGTCAACCCGGACAAATCCGCGCCCCTGGATGTCCTCGGCCGCGTCGCTGCCGGTCCACTCGGGCCAGACGGGCTGGCCCGGTTTGACCGTCACGTTCAGCTTGCCGTCCACGATGCCCTCGATGCGGATGTAGTCGGAATCGAACACGTCGCCGTCGAAGGTGTTGTTGTAGAAGCCATCGAACAGGCTCACATTGCCGTTCGTGCCGTCGCACAGGGCGAAGAAGTGATCCGACAGGCTGTAGACCGGGAAGTCCACACCGTCGATCTCAAATGCGCGCAGCGCGATCTTCAGCGGGCGGGGCATCTCCAGCCTGCGCTCCATCAGCACGTCGGTCACGATCTTCACCAGGCTCATCTCGCCCTCGGGGGTGTCAAAGAACATCACGTTGTACTTCTCGATCTCCATTCGGTCGGACTTGCTGTCGCGGTACAGGTACAGCGACACGTCCACGGGCTTCTCGCCGCTTTCAAGCATCGCCCGGCTGGTGCGGAAGGCGTCCACCTCGTCGGTCTGTTCATTCACCAGCAGGCCGATCAGCACATGATCGGGGTCCGCCGCCGTGTCGGGGGTATCGCCCACCCAGTACAGCCTCCAGCCGTCCACCTCGCCGCCGTCCGTCAGGCCACTCTCGATCGTGCCCTGGGGCAGCTCGGTGCCGTTCAGCACGCCGTCGTTGACGTCCTCCTGGTCGGCGATCAGCGCCTGTATGAAGCCCTCGTCCAGCTTTTCGATCAGCCACTTCGCGGAGATCTCGTGCAGGTACAGCTCGAAATCGGCCTCCGAGGGAACGGTGAGCATGCCGGTACTGAAATCCAGGCTGCCGCTGGCGCCGACGGGCATCACCGGATGCAGCAGGGCATAGGCCGTCAGCGCGGTGATGATGTCGATGTCGTGGACCTCTTCGTTGCTGCGCACGTCGCCGCGAATGACCTCGCTGACGTATTGCAGCCGGATCACATTGCCCATGTCGCTGCCGTACAGGCGGGTGGCGTTGGGCAGCAGATTCACATCCAGGAGGGTATCCGCGTTGTTCCACAGGCGATAGCGCTTGATCCTCTCGCCGTCCAGCGCCACGCCCTTTTCAAGCGCCGATTGGACATCCAGCACATAGAGCTTGCCGGCGGCGGCGTAGTCCTCCTCGCCGTAGCGCGCCTTGGTGATGGCGTTCACCATATCCACCATGCGCTGTATATCGTTGATCGGGGTCAGGGCCTTCTCAAAGGCCTTGTTCGCCGCCGTGTCGCCCGCGCGGGCGGCGGCGGTCACGTTCAGGTTCAACCCGCTGTCGCCGCAGAAGTCGCAGCGGTAATACCGGTTAAAGAAGCCGATCACTTCGCTGTAGTTCCACGTGGTAATACTTGTAACGCGGTCGATGTCCTGGGTCAGGTTCCAACGGATGGCGTACCACGGGTCGGTCTTATTATGGACGAAGCTGCCCGCGGTCTTCACCGAATTCCGGTCGCCGGTGCGGATCTGATTGAAGCTCGTGCCCTGCTCCCATTCGATGTCGCTGGACACGCTGCCGCCCGCCGCGTACAGCTCTCCGTAGGGATGCGCCTCAATGTAGGCGCGGTGCCGGTCGCCGTTGTCCGCCTCCAGCAGCACCTTGCTCTTGGGCGCTTCAAGGTTGGCGTCGTCCACCCAGACCATGTTCTGCAGGCTCACGTTCATGACGGTCTTCGCCACCGACCGGCCGCCCGCGGCCTTGCCGTCGGAGTTGGCGTTGGTGATCACGTGCATGTATTCGTTGGTCGCCCACAGGTTTACCATGCCGCTCTCGCTGCGGATGGTGACCTTCTCCCCGGCCGTACCATTCCTGCGATTCACGTCGATGTAGTTGGTAACGTTCAGCACGGTCTTTGCGGTCGCCTCCGGGTTGATGCCGCCGCCGTGGGCCTTCACGACGGCATTGGTCTCGATGCCGCGCGTGTTGTTGAGGTCCTCTTTTCCGCTGGTACCCTTCGCCTGCAGCCGGACGACACCGCCGCCGACGATTTGAACGCCCTGTCTGACGTGGAGCTCCGAATTGGAATTCAGCGTGGTGGTGGCGTTGGCGTTGCCCAGCGCCAGCGCGCCGTCGGTCTCCACCTTGGCAAGGGTGTAGATGTTGTCCCCTGCGCCGGTGTTCAGGTGCAGCCGGATGTCGCCGAAGGCGTTGATCTTCGCGTATTCCCCGACGTTGATCCGCGCCGCGCGCGTGATGCTGTTGGACGCCGTGGACGTGGTGCCCTCGATGATGCCGCCGCCGGTCATCTCGGTCTTGGCCGTCGCCGTGGACCAGGTGTTATTGGTGACCGTGATCCAGCCGGTCGGCAGCTGGACGTCGCTGTTCTGATTGACCGTCTTCAGGATCGCACGTTTGCCGATGTCGATGTTGTTTTCGTCGTGGATCGCGTTCTCGCCCTTCATCGTGTTCAGATTGAGGAACACGCCGACGCTCGTTCCGGACACCGTGGAGGAGGCGCTGCTGTGGGCGTCCGTCTTGATGAAGATGTTCCCGTTCTTGCTGGCGCCAAAGATGGCCGTCAGCTCCGCGCCGTCGCCGATCACCACGCCGGTGTCGTACCAGGAATCGGTGGGCTGGCTGGAATCGCCGACGCTGGCCAGGGACACCGAGACGCCCTTCTCAATGCCGGAGACGGCGTTTCCGATGTTGGTCGCGAAGATCTGGATGAGCCCGGCGGTCAGCTTCGCGCCGTCGCCGACCAGCGCCTTCACGGTCTGCCGGTCGCCATTCTCACCGACGCCCGTCTTCATTTTGGAGCTGCCCTTTCCCACCAGAGACAGGCTGCCGGGCATGGTGCCCTTGCCGCTGGCCTTGGTATTGCCGGCGGCGTTGATCTGCGCGGTGCCGGTCACGTTCGCGACCGCGCCGCTGAACATGGCGCTGATCTTCTCGTTGGTATACGCTTCGCCGTCCAGGTTGCCCACGGTGATCAGCCCGGCCTGGGCCGCGCCCTGGGTATAGGCCTGGGCGGTGGTCTCCACGCTCTCGTCGGTCGTGCCCGCCAGGACGGTCATGGCATTCGCGCTGATCACGTTGTCATCATATACAATGCCGATGATGGGCTCTTCAACCTTGCTGAACCTGTACGCCATTTTCATGTATCCGTTTTTCTGGTATTCAGCGTATTGCTCCGGCGTGATTCTGGCATAGAAGATGCCCGAGCTGCGGTAATACATATTGTAGTAGGTATTATAGCCGATCGTCGCCTCTTTACCGCCCTCGCCGATGACGGCCGCCGTGCTGCCCAGGCGCTCGTTCGCCTTGGCAATGTTGGAATCGGCGGAGACCGCGCCCAGCTTCACGCGGCTCTTGTTGTCCTTGTCCGCGCCGCTGGTGCTGACGGTGGCCTTCGAATCGGCCTTTTTCACCAGGCTCTTTACATTCACATTCTCCGCGCCCGTGATCTGGCCCTTGTTGAGCCGCAGCGTGGCCGCCTGAGTGCTCTTCAGGTCGGACTTGACCCTGTTCACGCCCACGTCGATGGCGACACCCCATGAGAACGTGGCCGGCTTTACGACGGCCTCCGCGTTCGACGAGGTGGTCGTCTTGACATCCACGTCGTCATCCGTAATGAGCTTCGCGGAGAGCAGCTCCAGCTCTGAGCCCGCGGAGGCCGTGCTGGTGGCGGTGGAGCTGTTCACGCCCACCGACGCGCCGGACAGGTTGACGCCGGAGGAGGACGGGGTGACGGTGGACTTGACGTCGATGTCGGATTCGGTGCTGACGGAGACGCCGGTCAGCTTATAGTCGCCGTCGCTCAGCTTCACCTTCGCGCTGTACACATCCTGCGCGTGGGCCGCGCCCACCATCGTCGCCACGCTGATGGCGTTCAGCCCAATCTTGTTGTCGATTTCGGTGGTCACGTTGTCGCTGCCGTTCGCTGTCGCCGTGACGGTGCGCTGTTCGGCGCTCGCCTTGCCGAGGCTGACGGTGGTCAGCGCGTTGGTCTTGCCGTAGGCCGTGGCCACGTTGGTGTCGATGCCCACGATGCTGCCGCCGCCGGTGGTCAGCTTGGCGGTGGTCTCGCCCGTCACCTTGCTTTCGGCCTTCAGATTGCCGTTCAGCGCCCCGCTGAGGGTCATCCGCGTCCGGTTGGTGGTCTCGTTCAGGGCGTCGATCACCGAAGCGGTGATCTTGATGCCGCCCACGGAGACGCCGTCCATGGTCGCCTTCACGGTGCCCTTGCCGTAGCTGCCCAGCGTCACGTCGGCCGCGTTCAATTCCTTGCCGGTGATGATCGCGTCGTTGAGCGCCCGGTTGCGGGCCACGGACACGTTCACGCCCACGGCGATGGCGCCGGCGGTGCCGGTGGCGGACTTGGTGACGGCGGAGGTCACGCGCTTGCCCTTCTCGTCGCCGGCGGTCACGGACAGCTTCTTCGCGACGGTCGCCCTGAAGTTGTCGGCGTCCAGCTCGGCGGTGTTGTCGGAGTTCACGTCCACGTAGTTCACGTTCACGCCCACCGCGACTCCGCCGGCGGCGACGGACACCGCGTCGGAATTGGCCGCCGCGTCCAGCTGGCCGTCGATGGTGAAGTCGTCCATGCTGCCGGAGACGTTCGCGGCCTTCGCGGTGGCACTGGTGTCGTTGTACACCAGCAGCACGTTCGCGCCCACGGCGCCGACGCCCGCGGTGACGGCCAGTATGTTCGCGTTGGCCGTGCTGGACACGTCGTTCTGCACCTTCACCGTGCCCAGCCTGTTCAAGGTGGTCGTTCCGGAGCCGTTCACGCCCACGGTGGTCTTCAGGGTGGGCTTGACGTTGGCAACGCCCACGCCGATGCCCACGCCCACGGTGCCGCCGCTCAGGCCCATCAGCAGGCTGTTGGCCGTGGTGACGGACTTGCCCAGCACGGTCAGCGCACCGCCGTTTGTACTGTTGGTATTGTCGATCTTCGCGCCGCGGTCCACGGAGGTGTTCTGGGTCAGCTCGTTGCGCACGAAGCTGAGGCCCGCCGCAACGCCCGCGCCGCCGCCGATGGCCGCGCTCAGCGCCACGGTATCGGCGTTCACCGCGGAATCCGTGGTGACGGACACCTCGGGATTCGCGCCCACGATGGTCGCGTCGTCGTCCAGCTTCGCGGATACCGTGCCGTAGGCGCCGACGCCCGCGATGGACGCGGCGATGCCCGCCTCGCCGCCACCGGCCAGGCCGACGGTGGCCGCCAGTATGTCACTGTACTTGTGGTCGCTGGTCACGGCCACCTTCCCCGCGTCGGTGATGGTGCCGCCCAGCGTGGCGCTGGTGATGTTGTCGGTGCGTACCGCGCCCGCGGCGATGGCCGCGCCGGCCGTGCCGCCCACGCCCGCCGCCACGCCGATGGCGCGGATGGAGCGCTTGGTCGGGTTCAGCTTGCTGCCCAGGGCCTTGATCGCGCCGGCCATGCGGGCCTCCTCATCGGAGCCCGCCTCGGGGGTCACTTCGCCGGACTTTGAGATCGCCTGGACGCTGACGTCCTTCTGATTCGCGTTGATATCGCCCAGTGACGCGGCGATCACGTTGCTGCGCAGCTTGGCCATCGTGAAGCTCAGGCCGCCGCCGATGCTGCCCGCCGCGCCCACGGTGGCGCCGAACAGATCCGCGAGGGTCTCCTGCTCGGCCTTCACCGCCACGCCCTTGGCGTTCACGGTGACGCCGCTCGAGACGCGGGCCGTCACGGAATCCTTCGGATCCGCGCTGCGGGCGCTGGCGCCGATCTTCTTGGCGTTTTTCACATCCTTCGTCTCATCGGCCTTGGCCTTCTCACTGCTGCCGCCGTTGTAGACGCCGTCGCTGGTGTAGCCGGAGGCCACGTCGAAGCCGCCGTTGGAGCCCACATGGGTATCCATGTTCTCGCCGTCGCCCTTCAGGTCGTCGGCCATGCCGCCCATGGGCTTGGTGTTGACGCCCATCTTGCCCAGCTGGTTCACGACGGCGGAGGCGTCGAAGGCCTTTTGGTTCTTTTCCTTGCCGCCGCTGCCGTAGGTCAGCTGGTCGGCGGCGTCCTGGGTCATCCTGTCGCCGGCCACCAGCGCCATCACGGTGATGCCCGCGGCGTTCTGGCCGGAGGCCGCCACGGAGGCCGCCACGTCGATGACGTCGCGCTTGGAGTGCGCGTACACGTTCGCCGCGCCGTTTGTGGCCGTGGCATCGCCGCCCAGCTCAGCCAGCGTGGAGGCCTTCATGACGGTCACCAGACCGTTGACGGCCACGGCGTTGCTGCCGGAGCCCGCCACCGCGGCGGATGCGCCCACTAACTTGTAGTCGCTGCCGGCCTCAAGGTTCAGTGTCCTGGCGGTGATGTCGGTGCCCGCCGCCGTCTGGGCGTTGGTCACATCCTTCACCGACACGATGGAGACCGCGCCGGAAATCGCCGTCTGGCCCGCGAAGGACGCGCCGACGGTGTACTGGTCGATGGTCTTGTTGGAATCGGCCTTGACGGTCGCGCCCCTGGCGGCCGACACAGTGCCGGACTGCAGCGTGGCGTTGGTCTCGCCGGAGAAGCCGGTGTACACGAACACCGGGGTGACGGCGTTCTTGCCCGCGCCCGCCACCGCCACGGCCACGTCGGTCAGGTCGGTGGTGTTGTTGGCCTTCAGATTGAAGCCGCCATCGCGGGACTTCACTTCGCTGGCGACGATGGCGTTGACCTTGTTGCCCAGGTCGGCCACAGACACGCCCAGCTCCACGGCCGTCTTGCCGGAGCCGCCCGCGTTCACGTTGATCAGCAGGTGCTTCTCGCCGTTGTCCGCGGTCACATTGGCGTCGCCGAAGGCGTCGATCTCATGGGCCTTGGCGGTCACCGTGTTGTTTGAGGACAGCGCCACCACGTTCGCGCCGACGCCCAGGGACTTGCCGAAGTTCAGCCCGCCCGCGAACACCGCGTTGTACACGTCGTTTTTCGCTACGACGTTGACGTCGCCGCTTTCCTTCAGCTCGTCGAAGTTCGGATCGTTCAGATCGACATAGTGGTATACGCCGTTCACCTGATAGCCGAGCTTTTTGTACGTCCCGTTTTTAAGCTTCTGCAGGTCCTTGGAGACGAGGGTCGCGATCTTACGCGTGGCGACATACCACCAGCCGTCGGTCGCCAGATAGCGCATGCGGATGGTGCCGTCCTTCCACTTCCCGTCGCTGGTCAGCTTCGCCCGCGAGGCGTCGGCCTCGACGGTGTTCTCGCTGGAGAGCAGCACGCCGTTGGCGGTGACGCCCCTATTGCCCGCCAGGGCCACGCCCGCCGCGCCGGTGACGGTGGTGTTGTCCACCGTAGCGCCCACGTACAGGCCCTTGAAGCTCGGGCTGCCTGCCACGCGCTCCGCCAGCTTCCCGTCGGTGCCATGGGCGGTGACTTCGCTTGTGCCCAGGTCGGTCTTGACGGTGCTCCGCTTGGAGGCCAGCAGGGCCGTGCCGCCCACGGCGCTGCCGGCATTGGACAGCGCGATGCTGCCCGCGATGACGTAGGTGCGGTCCTTCAGATGGGAGGAGATCGCCGCCTCGCCCGCCGCGCTGACGCTGCCGGAACCGAGGGTGGTCGTCAGCGTGTTCGCGCTGGACACGATGGGCAGGTTTCCGCCGAAGGCGGTACTGCTGGTGCTGCCCGCCAGGGCCAGGCCCGCCATCACGGTGGTGTCGTTGCCCGAGGCCTCGATCAGCGCGTCCTTCGCGGCGCTGATCGCGTAGCCGTCGCCGCCGGCGATGTCCACCTTGGATTCGCGCCTGAACAGGTTGGCGTTCACGGACAGGCCGATGGCCTTGCCCCGGCTGCCCGCCGCGGAGGCGGTGACGTTGATCGCCCGCGTGTCGGTCACACCCAGTATGTTCACATTGCCGCCCTCGGAGGTCACGCCG
>JAFYBB010000052.1 GCA_017540445.1 Clostridia bacterium
CGCCGCGCGGCGCATGGCCGAGGCGATACTCGCGGCCAAAGCAGACGGCGATTCGGTGGGCGGCGTGGTGGAGTGCTTTGCCACCGGACTGCCCGCGGGACTGGGAGAACCGATGTTTGAGGGCGTGGAGAACCGGGTGGCCCGGGCGCTGTTCGGCATCCCCGCCGTGCGGGGCGTGGAGTTCGGGCTGGGCTTCGCCGCCGCCGAACTGCGGGGCAGCGCACACAACGACGCCTATCACATGTCCGAGGGCCGGGTGGTCACCGAAACCAACCGCTGCGGCGGCGTTCTCGGCGGCATCACCACGGGCATGCCGCTCATCGTGCGGGCCGCCTTCAAGCCCACGCCGTCCATCGCGCTTCCGCAGGCCTCCGTGTCGCTGAAGCGCAATCAGGACGCGCCGCTGACCGTGCAGGGCCGCCACGACCCCTGCGTGGTGCCGCGGGCCGTGCCCTGCGTGGAAGCCGCCGTGGCCTGCGTACTTTTCGACCTGATGCTGGAGGGATGAACATGGAACTGAAGGACATTCGCGCAAACATCGACGCCATCGACGACGAGCTGGTCCGCCTGTTCGTTCGGCGCATGGACTGCTCCGCCCAGGTCGCCCGGGCCAAGCAGACCACCGGCAAGCCCATACGGGACCCCGCCCGCGAGCGGGAGATCCTCAACCGCCTGACCGCCGCCGCCGGCGAGACCTGCGCGCCCTACGTGGACGCGCTGTACAGCCATATCTTCGACCTGAGCCGCAGCTACCAGGCTTCCCTGGGCGAATACCGCAGCCCACTGGAGGCGCAGATCGCCGAAGCGCTGAAGAACACCGAGGGCAGCCGCCTGCCCGAGCGCGCGCTGGTGGCCTGCCAGGGCGCCGAGGGCGCCTACGCCCAGCAGGCCTGCGCGCGCCTGTTCCGCTACCCGGATATACTGTACTTTAACAGCTTCGAGGGCGTGTTCAACGCGGTGGAGAAGGGCATGTGCCGCTACGGCATACTGCCCGTCGAGAACAGCACCGCCGGCTCCGTCACCCAGGTGTACGACCTGATGGAGAAGCACCGCTTCCACATCGTCGGCGCGAAGAAGCTGCGCATCGACCACCGGCTGATGCGCAAGAACGGCAGCTCCGGCGCGCCCATCACCGAGGTGGTGTCCCACGAGCAGGCCCTGCGCCAGTGCAGCCGCTTCTTCGCCGCCCACCCCGAAATCAAGGCCACGGTGATGGAGAACACCGCGGTGGCCGCCAGGTTCGTCACCGACAGCGACCGGGACGACCTGGCCGTCATCGCCTCCCGCGCCTGCGCCGACCTGTACGGGCTGGACATCGTCGAGGACGACATCAGCGACAGCCCCGCCAACTTCACCCGGTTCATCTGCATCTGCCGGAAGCTGGAGCTGTACCCCGGCGCGCGGAAGGTGTCGCTGATGCTGAACCTGGCCCACGAGCCCGGCGCGCTGAGCGCCATCGTGTCGCGGCTGGCCCTCGCCGGCGTGAACCTGCTGAAGCTGGAGAGCCGCCCGCTGCCCGGGCGGGAGTTTGAGTTCCGGTTCTTCTTCGACATGACCGCCTCGGTGTCCGACCCGGCGGTGGTGCGCCTGCTGTGCGAGCTGGAGGCCCACTGCGACAGGTTCACGTTCCTGGGCTGCTACGACGAAGAGTGAGGTATCAGAAATTAGGAATTAGGAATGAGGAATGAGGAATGAAGGGTGCGTCCGCGGGTATTGAATACGGCCTTGTCGGGGCGAAGCTGGGGCACAGTTATTCGGTGCCCATCCACAACCAACTGGGCGACTACGACTACCGGCTGTACGAGCGCGACGAGGCAGCGTTTATTGACCTTCTGGAGCGCCGGAGCTTCAGGGGGCTGAACGTCACCATCCCCTACAAGAAGCTGGCCTACGGGCTGTGCGACGCGCTTTCCGACACCGCCCGGGAGGTGGGCTGCGTCAACACGCTGATCGTGCGGCCCGACGGCAGCCTGTACGGCCACAACACCGACATCGGCGGCTTCATCGCCATGGCGCGGCGCGCGGGCGTGGTGATCGACGGCAAAAAGGTCGCGGTGCTGGGCAGCGGCGGCACGTCGCTGACGGCCCGGGCCGCCTGCCGGCGCATGGGCGCGCGCGAAATCGTGGTGGTGTCCAGAAGCGGTCCGGTGGACTACGAGGCCCTGTACCGCGATCACGCCGATACCCGGGTGATCGTCAACACCACGCCGGTGGGCATGTACCCGAACAACGGCGCCCGCGCCGTCGACCTGGCGCGGCTGCCGGTGGTCGAAGGCGCGCTGGACGTGATCTACAACCCGGACAAAACCGCCCTGGTGCTGGACGCCGAGGCGCGGGGCCTGCCCTCAGCGGGCGGGCTGTACATGCTGGTGGAGCAGGCGCGGCTGGCCGCCGGGCTGTTCACCGGGCGGGACATCCCCGAAAATGAGACGGCGCGCATCCACGCGCGGCTGCGCGGCGAGGCGCTGAACGTCATACTGATCGGCATGCCCGGCTGCGGCAAGAGCCGCATCGGCCGGGCGCTGGCCGGGCGCATGGGCCGCCCCTTCGTGGACTGCGACGACGAGATCGAGCGCCGGGCGGGCAGGACCATCCCCCAGATCTTCGCCGAATCGGGCGAGGCCGCCTTCCGCGATCTGGAGCGCCGGGTACTCTGCGACGTGTGCAAGGAGAAGGGGCAGGTGGTCGCCACCGGCGGCGGCGCGATCCTGAGCGCGGAAAACGTGCGGGCCATGCGCCAGAACGGCAGGCTGATCCTCATCGAACGGGACCTGGGCGCGCTGAGCACGGAGGGCCGTCCCCTGTCCAAATCGCCGGAGGCGCTGCGGGAAATGCAGCGCGCGCGCGGGCCGCTGTACCGAGCCGCCGCGGACGGCACCATCGACAACAACGCCGCGCTGACGGAGGCCGTCGCGCGGGCACAGGAGGCGTTTTATGAAGCTGTTGATCGTTAACGGGCCTAACCTGAACATGCTGGGCATACGCGAAAAGCACATCTACGGCGATCGGGACTACGACGCGCTGTGCGCCTTGATCCGCGCCGAGGCCGACAGGCTGGGTTGCGAGGTGGAGCTGTTCCAGTCCAACCACGAGGGCGCCATCGTGGACCGCATCCAGCAGGCCTACTTCGACGGCACCGACGGCATCGTCATCAACCCCGCCGCCTACACCCACACCAGCGTGGCGATACTGGACGCGCTGAAGGCCGTGCAGCTACCCGCCGCCGAGGTCCACATCTCCGACGTCTCAAAGCGCGAGCCCTTCCGCCAGATCTCCTACGCCGGCATGGCCTGCGGCGCGCATTTCATCGGGCTGGGGTTCCAGGGGTATGGGAAGGCGATGGAATGGCTGGTTGAAACTCTGAAGAAGTAAATTCCATTTCAACCGCGGGCGCGCGGAAAAACCCGCCGTCTTTGTCTTCGCCCTCGTCTTTGTCTTTGTCTTCGTCTTTGTCTTAGTCTTTGTCTTTGTCTTGGCTTTTTTCGGTTATTCAAAAAACCGGTCGGTTTATTTTGTAACATTCAGGGCCGGTATTGCGCTGCGCTGTTCCCCCGTGCCGTTCAGATTTTACATACATTACGCTTTCGCCGCTTGCAAACGCGGCGCTTGTACTTTACAATACCGTATAGAAGCCGCGATCTCAACGGGGGAGTGACGACCATGAACGACATCTCGAGCCGCTTTGCCGAAAAGGTGTTCAACCTGGACACCATGCGCCAGCGCCTGCCCAGGGACACGTACCGGGAGATGCTGCGCTGCATCGAGGACGGAAAGCGCCTGGACCTTACCGTGGCCAACATCGTGGCCAACGCCATGAAGGACTGGGCCATCGAGCAGGGCGCGACCCACTTCACCCACTGGTTCCAGCCGATGACCGGCATCACCGCCGAGAAGCACGACAGCTTCATCAGCCCCAGCGGCGACGGGGTGATCATGGAGTTCTCCGGCAAGGAGCTGGTGCGCGGGGAATCCGACGCGTCCTCGTTCCCCTCCGGCGGCCTGCGCAGCACCTTCGAGGCCCGGGGCTATACGGCCTGGGACCCCACCTCCTACGCCTTCATCAAGGACGGCGTGCTGTACATCCCCACCGCGTTCTGCAGCTTCGGCGGCGAGGCGCTGGACATGAAGACGCCGCTTCTGCGCAGCATGGAGGCCATCAACCGCCAGGCCCAGCGGGTGCTGAAGCTGTTCGGCCACGCGGGCGTGAAGCCGGTGACCACCGTGGGCAGCGAGCAGGAGTACTTCCTGGTGGACCAGAGCGTGTTCAACGCCCGGGAAGACCTGCTGATGACCGGCCGCACGCTGCTGGGCGCGCGGCCCCCCAAGGGGCAGGAGCTGGACGACCACTACTACGGCGTCATCAAGCCCCGGGTACAGGCCTTCATGCGCGAGCTGAACGACGAGCTGTGGCAGCTGGGGATACTGGCCAAGACCGAGCACAACGAGGCCGCCCCCGCCCAGCACGAGCTGGCCCCCATATTCACCACCACGAACATCTCGGTGGACCACAACCAGCTGACCATGGAGCTGATGCAGAAGGTGGCCCACCGCCAAGGCATGGTGTGCCTGCTGCACGAGAAGCCCTTCGCGGGCGTGAACGGCAGCGGCAAGAACAACAACTGGTCCATCGGCACCAGCAACGGCGTCA